>JAFQBF010000024.1 GCA_017416735.1 Bacteroidaceae bacterium
GAAAAGTATTACATTTGCAGCGTGTTTAACAACAAAAAGAAACAAATAAAAGTTATGACAGCATTGTACGCAACATATTTCTTCTTCTTTTATTTTTACTTTTACTTTAGCAATGAAGTGAAGCGGGAATGTGTATGTGTACGTTAATGATGAAATGATTAATGTGATATAGAAATGAATCCCGCTTCTTCAAGGAGGCGGGATTTTTTTGGCTAAAATAGAATAAGGTAGTAGAATTATGAAAAGAATAGCGATACAAGGAGTGCCGGGTTCGTTCCACGACATAGCAGCCCACAAATTCTTCCCGAACGAAGATATCGAACTGATCTGTTGCGACACCTTCGAGGAAATCTTCGAACACATGCACCAGGACAGCAACATCATCGGGATGCTCGCCATCGAGAACACCATCGCCGGAAGCTTGCTCCACAACTATGAATTGCTCCGCGACAACGGCATGACCATCATCGGCGAACACAAGCTACGCATCAAGCATAATTGCGTCTGCTTGCCGGAAGACGACTGGAGCAACATCCACGAAATCCACTCGCACCCCGTGGCTCTCGCCCAGTGTCAAACCTTCCTGAAGCGTCATCCCGAGCTGAAGAAGGTGGAAGCCGACGACACCGCCAAGAGTGCCGAAATCATCCGCCAGAACAACCTCCGCGGACATGCAGCCATCTGCTCGAAGTATGCAGCCGACCTCTACGGCATGAAGATTCTGGAAGAGGGCATCGAGACCAACAAGCACAACTTTACCCGTTTTTTGGTAGTAGCTGATTCATGGCGTGCCGATGACCTGCGCGAACGGGGAAAGAGCAACAAGGCGACCATCGTCTTCTCCCTCCCCCACAACGAGGGAAGCCTCTCGCAAGTATTGAGCATCTTTTCATTCTATAAAATCAACCTGACGAAGATTCAGTCGCTCCCCATCATCGGACGCGAATGGGAATACCTGTTCTATGTGGACGTGATATTCCAGGATTACCTGCGCTTCCGTCAGAGCATCGATGCCGTATCACCATTAACCCGTGAACTTAAAATTTTAGGAGAATATGCAGAAGGAGAATCAACCCTATAACATCCAGCCAGCCGACCGATTGGCGAATGTAAGCGAATATTATTTCAGCCGGAAGCTGAAGGAAGTGGCACAGATGAATGCCGAAGGAAAGAACGTGATTAGCCTGGGCATCGGAAGCCCCGACATGCCTCCCTCGGAAGAAACCGTCAACGTGCTTTGCGAACAGGCTCGTCGTGCCGATGTGCATGGCTATCAGCCCACGGTGGGCATCCCCGAACTCCGCAAGGCCATGGCGGACTGGTACAAGCGCTGGTATGATGTGGACCTCGACCCGGCTACCGAAATCCAACCGCTCATCGGTTCGAAGGAAGGTATTCTGCACGTCACCCTCGCTTTTGTCAATCCGGGAGACCAAGTATTAGTGCCGAATCCGGGCTACCCTACTTATACTTCGCTCAACAAGATTTTAGGAAGCGAAATTGTCAACTATAATTTAAGGGAAGACAACGGATGGCAACCCGATTTCGAAGAACTGGAAAAGATGGACCTGAGCCGAGTGAAGCTAATGTGGACCAACTATCCCAACATGCCGACGGGTGCCAACGCTACCATGGAGCTTTACGAAAAGTTAGTGGATTTTGCCCGTAGAAAGAACATCGTCATCGTGAACGACAATCCATATAGCCTCATCCTGAACAAGCGTCCGTTGAGCATCCTCAATGTGCCGGGAGCCAAGGAATGTTGCATCGAATTCAACTCGATGAGCAAGAGCCACAACATGCCCGGATGGCGTGTAGGCTTGCTTGCCACCAATGCCCAGTTCGTGCAATGGGTGCTGAAAATCAAGAGCAACATCGACTCGGGTACGTTCCGCCCGCTCCAGTTAGCTGCTGCCCAAGCGTACAACAACAGTATGGAGTGGCACGAAGAAGCGAACATCGGTGTGTATAGTCGTCGTCGTGCATTGGCTGAGGAAATCATGCGCACCTTGGGATGCTCGTTCGACACCAACCAAGTGGGCATGTTCCTCTGGGGACGTATCCCCGACTCGTACAACGACGTAGAAGAATTGACCGAACGGGTGCTTCACGAAGCGCGCGTGTTCATCACTCCGGGATTCATCTTCGGAACGAACGGAAAGCGGTACATCCGCATCTCGCTTTGTGCCAAGGAGGAGAAATTGGCGGAAGCGTTGGAGAGAATTAAAGGGATAATGTAATAAAACAAATTGTCATCCAGAGCGAGGCGAAGGATCTCGGTAACATCCACGCTATATGCACTCGAGATTCTTCACTACACTTCGTTCCGTTCTGAATGACAAATAGAACCAAGAAGAAAAACAACAATAAAAAAACAATAAACTATGGAACTCGAATTACAACCATTAGCATTACCGGGAATTCCACAGGAACGACCGATAGTCATCGCCGGCCCATGTAGCGCCGAAACAGAAGAACAAGTGATGAATACAGCCACCTCATTGGCCAATAGAGGTGTCAAGATATTCCGTGCAGGTATCTGGAAGCCACGCACCAAGCCGGGTGGTTTCGAAGGTGTAGGTGTAGAAGGATTGGCATGGATGCAACGCGTGAAGGCCGAGACAGGTATGCTCACCGCTACCGAAGTGGCTACTCCGAAGCACGTAGAAGAATCCTTGAAGGCAGGTATCGACATCCTTTGGGTGGGTGCACGTACCACCGCCAACCCGTTCGCCATGCAGGAATTGGCGGACTCTTTGAAGGGAGCGGACGTTCCCGTATTGGTAAAGAACCCGGTGAATCCCGACCTCGAACTTTGGATTGGTGCGCTCCAACGCATCAATGGTGCCGGCTTGAAGCGTCTGGGTGCCATCCATCGTGGTTTCTCATCCTACGACAAGAAGATTTACCGCAACCTTCCTCAATGGCACATCCCCATCGAATTGCGTCGTCGCATCCCCGATTTGCCTATCTTCTGCGACCCATCGCACATCGGTGGCAAGCGTGAACTGGTGGCTCCTCTCTGCCAGCAGGCCATGGACTTGGGCTTCGACGGCATCATCGCCGAGAGCCATTGCAACCCGGATGCAGCTTGGAGTGACGCTTCGCAACAGGTGACTCCGGACATCCTGAGCTATATCCTCAACCTGCTCGTCATCCGTAAGGAAAAGCATAGCACCGAAAGCCTGAACGAACTCCGTACCCAAATCGACGAGTGCGACAATAGCATCATCGAGGTATTGGCCAAGCGTATGCGAGTGTGTCGCGAAATCGGTACGTTCAAGAAGGAGCACAATGTAACCATTCTTCAGACAGGCCGTTACAATGAAATCCTCGACAAGCGTGGTGCACAAGGTGCCCTCTGTGGCATGAGTTCCGAATTCATCAAGAAGGTGTTCGAAGCCATCCACGAAGAAAGTGTGCGCCAACAGATGGAGATTATCAATAAATGATTTTTAACTCACCACGGATTACACAGATTTACACAGATAATAAATAAAATTTTCAATCCGTGAGAATCTGTGTAATCTGTGGTGCAAAAAAAATAAAGCAAATGAGAATCCTGATATTAGGAGCCGGGAAGATGGGCTCCTTCTTTACCGACGTATTGAGTTTCAAGCATGAAACAGCTGTATTCGATGTGAACCCTCACAAGCTCCGTTTCATGTACAACTGCTATCGCTTCACGAAGTTAGCAGAAATCGAGGAATTCCGTCCCGAGCTGGTCATCAATGCAGCCACGGTGAAATATACCCTCGATGCCTTCAACCAAGTGTTGCCCGTCCTCCCGAAGGATTGCATCATCAGCGACATCGCCTCCGTGAAGACGGGGCTGAAAGAATGGTATGAACAATGCGGATTCCGATACGTGAGCACGCACCCCATGTTCGGACCTACCTTCGCCAACCTCGACCAACTGAGCACCGAGAATGCCATCATCATCAGCGAGGGCGACTATATGGGCAAGATTTTCTTCAAGGACTTGTACCAGGGATTGGGCTTGAACATCTTCGAATATACCTTCGACGAGCACGACGACACGGTGGCTTACTCGCTTTCCATCCCGTTCGTATCGACCTTCGTCTTTGCTGCGGTCATGAAGCATCAGGACGCTCCGGGTACCACCTTCAAGCGCCACATGGCCATCGCCCGTGGGGTATTGAACGAGGACGACTACCTGCTTCAAGAAATCCTCTTCAACCCCCGCACTCCAGCACAAGTGGAGGGCATCCGCACCGAGCTGAATGAACTACTCGACATCATCAGCCGGAAGGATGCAGAAGGTATGCGAGCATTTTTAACGAAAATCAGACAAAAGATTAAATAAAAACAAAAGAGGCTTTTTTCAAAGCCTCTTTTGTTTTTTATCCCTTAAAACCACTTCATCAATCCGCGTAGATAAGCAGTCAGTTCGCCCGCCATCTTTTCATTTTGCCATTTGCTGGGATGCCATGCAGCTCCATAGCCCAAATCACCAGTCTGGTTGCTCATATCGAAACGGAACACATTCATATCTCCTTTCAAACGAGCTTGTCGCACTACAGCATCCATTGCATATTGCATATGTTCCAATTTCTGTCCAGCCATTGCAGAGCCACTCAAAAAAACAATTTTTGCTTCCGGATACTTAGCACGGAGTGTATAATAGAAGTCGCGATAAGCATTTTCCAACATTGTTTTATCGTATGGTTCGGTACTCACATCGTTAGTCCCAAGATTGACACACACTACATCAGGCGTATAGCGTGAAAAATCCCATTTTTCTTCTTCGACACAGAACAATGTCCGGTCATACAATCTCGGCATACAATCAGCATTTCCAGTCTTCGGCCCATTATAATTTCGATAGATGCCAATCCCGCTTCGCGCCACTACAACATGCTGGGCTTTCAAGGCTCTGGCAGTAAGGGCAGCATAAGTATAATAATGGTTCTCCGTTTCATCAGCAAATTTTTCTTTTTCATTGCTGGCTTCGATACCATAGCCACATGTCATGGAGTCACCGATAAACTCAATTCTACGTTCCGGCAAAGGTAATGGAGACAATAGTTTGCACCCATCGTCCAATCCAAACCCACGGAATTCAGGCATACGTTCATAACCTTCGATAGCATACATGATACGAACGTCGTGTACCTCGTTTCGCAAAGCAGTAGCCAATGTCACCACCGAGTCTTTTGGAGCATTGAAACTCACTTTATAAGGTGAACATCCGTCAATCTGAACCATGAAATATCCGCTCATCGGCTTAGCCTTCATCCTTAACGATGTTCCTTCAAATCGTGCATTGATTTGTACACCAGGATAAGTGAATGTCGGAGCATCAGGATTTTGGAAACTGATACGGCCAACATATTGAATACACGAGTCACTCGGAGTAATCCATGTCCCTTCGGGAGCAATCGTCTGGGCCATCACATTACCCAAACAACAAGCCAAAGGAAAGAAAAACAAACGTTTCAATCTATTCATCATATCTACAAATTTTAATTGTGTGTACAAAATTACAGATAAATTCAAAAAGCAAGTGTATTTATTTCCTTTTTTCCGACTAACTTTCTATCTTAGCGGAAATTTTAACCTAAATAATATGAAAACACATACCCCCAAACGTATCCCTTACCTCGATTTCTTGAAGTTTTTTGCAATAGCCAGTGTTCTCCTTGGACATTCCGTCGAGCAAACTACCGGCAATGATTTCTGGGACAATCCCATTTGGTCATTTATCTATACCTACCACATGCCGCTTTTTATGTTACTTTGCGGTTATTTCTTCGGTTCTTCGCTGAAGCTTTCGTTTGTAGAGTTAATAAAAAAGAAATTCCTTCAACTGGGTATTCCTTCCATCACAGCATGGATATTAATGTACCTCTTCGTCACCCTTACGGGATTTAACCCTTATCCAGAAATTGTTGACATCAGCTGGATGGGGTTCATGAATGCCATGTGGTTCCTGAAATGCGTTTTTTTCTGCTATATTATCGGTTGGATATTCGTTAAAGCGATGCACAACGTATGGATTGCTACACTTACTTCGACAATACTTGTCCATTTTATCCCCATTTTCAGTATCGACAGCGTGAATTTCCTGCTTCCCATGTTTTGGGCGGGCTACCTGTGCAATCTCTACCAAGAAGGGATTAATCAACACCGCTTTACCTTACTTAGCATCAATCTAATAATCTTTGTCATTTTACTACCATTTTGGTCGGGAAGATTGACGGTATATATGGTTCCTATCGACTTCTTTAATTGGCATACCTTTACATTTGACGGAGAAAACCTTGGCATTACACTCTACCGATTGGTTATCGGATTATCGGGAAGCATGGTGTTTTTCTTAGTATCGCCGTGGGGTTACAATCGTATCAAGAATTGGCGAACTACTCCTACCCTCGACCGATTAGGCAAATGCACTCTTGGCATCTATTGGACCCAAACTTTCCTGCTGGAATGTACTTGGCATAGCATCGGACTATACGTAGATACGGCCAACAGCTTTTGGATAGCACCAATAATAGCTCTCTTCGAAATGTTCCTTTGTTATCAAGCCGTGCTTCTATTCAAGAAAAATAAGTACACAAGATTCTTGGTTTTAGGAGAAAAAGTGTAACTTTGCACGAAAATTATAACAAACAAATTTAAACATGAAAAATCTTTTTTCCATTATAGCCATTTTGAGCATAGCCCTTCTCTTGAATTCCTGCCATTCCCAGACACATCCACGAGAAGACTTCGTACGTTCATACTTTCTGAAATACCCTGAAGCTACCCTTCAGGACATATATAAAGGAAGTTTTCAAGACGTGTTTGGCCCTGCCCATCTATTAACCAACCGCGAAGCAGTGGAGAATTACATCAATCGTGAAATAGAGACTGCCGAGTCGTTGGAAGGCGAAGACTATGTACCTTGCGGATGGCAAGGCAACTTTTATCAAGTGAACCTAAAAGTTATAGCCGACGGACGCATACCAATGGACGATTTCGTCGATGCTTTCATAGCAAGTGCCAACGGTATCGACACCACCCTAACCCAAGCTTGGTTGGAGGAATGGGAACAGCTTCAGCAAGCCACACGTAAGATTGTTCCTCATCTACAAGGTTTCAAGGAAGACTCTACTTTATTAGCCAACTTATTGAAACAAGGAAAGTATGTCGTGCATCATAGCCGAAAATTCAACCAATATTATCACCCACACTATCGTATCATCCGTCGGGATCTGTTTGAGAAAAAAATCTTTCCTAAACTTAATCGCCATTAAAATCGGACAATCTACTTACGACCATAGAATATATGCCAAAGAGCCGATACTAATTACCAACCAAAGCAAGATACCTTGCACCAAAGGCTTCACACCCACGGCCTTCAACACATCCGTCGAGAGGGAGGCACCGATGAAAAACATAGTGACAATGAGTCCCTTTCGAGCCAATCCTGAAATGGCTTTTCCAACTTCGGGCAGTTCGTCAAGCGCGTATGTATTGATTAAAATGGCCACAATAAACCAAAGAATGAACCAAGGGATGCTGATTTTCTTACCTTCGCTCTTGAATATGATAGAAGTGACCAATGCCAAGGGAATAATCCACAACGCACGGGTAAGCTTGATGGTGGTGGCCACTTGCAAGGCTTCTTCACCATATGCAGCACCAGCTCCCACTACGGAGCTGGTATCGTGGATGGCAATGGCAGCCCATGTACCGAACTCCTGTTGTGTCAAGCCCAGCCACTCGCCCAACACAGGGAAGATGAACAGTGCAATGGCATTGAGCACGAAGATGGTGGCGAGTGCCACGGACATATCACTGTCCTTCGCCTTGATAACGGGACCTACCGCAGCGATGGCACTTCCTCCGCAAATGGCAGTACCGGAGCTGATAAGATAGGACGTGTCACGGTTCACCTTCAAAAGCTTCCGCCCAATGAACATACCCACAAACATAGTACCTACTACCGAAACAACGGTGAACATCATCCCTTCCTTACCCGATGCAAGGGAAGCGTGAAGGTTCATACCGAATCCCAATCCTACCACCGAGTATTGAAGAAGCTTCTTCGACACCTTCTTGTTGAACTTGGGATAGGCTTGCCCGCACAGCAAGGCAAAAGCCAAACCGAGGAACAAAGCCACGGGTGGAGTGACCCACGAGGAGAAAGCCGTCATACCCGGCACATAGCCCAATAGGAGGCATACCGTCAGCACCGCAAGTATGCCGACATAAACAGTCTTGTTATTCGTTTTCAAAAAATTCATGATACAAAAAAGTATTATTCGTTATTGGATGCAAAGATACGAAAATCCTCGTTATGTCATTCAAAAGCGAAGCGAAGAATCTCACTTTATGCTTCCGAGTTCCTTCCTCCCTTCGGTCGTCTGGATGACGATAGACAAAAATTATGGTACGATAGAGAATATCTGTTGGAGAATAAACACAAACTCCCTATCTTTGCATCAGAGAAAAGAAAAAGAATTAATAACTAACATCAAAACAGATAAGATTATGAAAAAGTATGTATGCACAGTATGTAATTGGATTTATGACCCGGCAGTAGGCGACCCAGATGGCGGCATCGCTCCAGGAACTCCATTCGAAGCCATCCCTGACGACTGGGCTTGCCCGCTCTGCGGAGTAACCAAGGAAGATTTTGAATTGGTGGAAGAATAAATCGGACATTTATAAAGACAACCAACGTGTCATTCTGAACGAATTCGTTCAGAATGACACGTTCTTTTTCCAAAATATTACCTACCTTTGCACCTGAATTAAAAAGCAAAGCATATGATGATGACCATCAAATATACCAAAGGAGAAGAGCGCACCAACTATATCTCTCATGCCGGGGGAATATTGTTGGGTATTGTTGTTGGAATCTGCTTCCTCGTTTATTGTTACCGACACGAAAACCTATGGATGCAATGGGGCGTATGGCTCTATATGTTCGGTATGTTGGGTTCCTACATCGCATCGACCATCTATCATGCCTGTTCCCCACTCAGCAAATGGAAGGAAAGACTCCGCAAGTGGGACCATGCCGCCATCTATTGGCATATTGCAGGCAGTTACTCTCCCATCACCCTCGTTGCCCTTCGTGAGCAAGGCTATTGGGGATGGACACTTTTCTGCTTCGTATGGCTTTGCGCCATTGCGGGCACCATTATGAGTTTCCGCAAGCTTCAGGAGCATAGCAACTTGGAAACCATTTGCTACGTGTTGATGGGTTTGGTAGTATTGGTCGCATTCAAGCCTTTGATGGATGCCGTAAGCCCAAGTGCTGTGGGATGGATTATTGGCGAAGGAGTATGCTACATTACTGGAGCGTTGTTTTATTCATTCAACAAACGCCCCTATATGCACTCCGTCTTCCATTTCTTCGTACTTGGAGGTTCGGTATGCCACATCCTGGCAGTGTGGGATATTCTGAAAGATTTTATTTAAAGTTCATCCGAACGGATACCCAAGGCTTGAAGCACGGCATAACCCATCATTTCCCAACGGAACTTCTCGGAGGGTGAAGGCGGATTCATACCCAACACATAAATGGAGTCCTTACCGTCCACCTTGTCGAAGATCTCGGACAGCTTGTCTCCATATTCGGTTTCGGAAGGGATGACCACCAAGTGCTTCACTTCCTTGGCATCAGCTACCAACTTTACGGCTTCAAGGAAGAAGGCTTCCCTATCCGCCATACCCGACGGTTCAAACGCATTCAATTGGAATTCACCAAGCTGCCCCTTGAAAGCCACATCATTCAATTCTTTCTTCAAGTCACCGGGATTAAAAACATCCATTTTGGATTGACTTTTATCATAGACAAAAAGGACTTGCAATACATTCTCTCCCGGCTGGATAGCTGCATCCATCGCCACACATTCCAGAAAGATTGGCAAGTCGGCCTTCGGAAGCTCCCGTCCAATGACCTGACTGAAATGTTGGCGCAAGTCGGTTGTTACCTTATTTATATAAGCAGCATCTATCAAGATGACCTTTTCGGTAAATTTCAGTTCGTTGTTATTGATAATCATAGTTCTTTTCTTTTTATGGGTGCGAAGATAAGGATTTCTTTTGAAATGACATCCTTTTTTTGTCATTCAGAGGAGCATAGCAACGAAGAATCTCGAAAGAATCCACGTCTATGTTACCGAAATCCTTTGCTCCGCCCTGGATGACAAGCACCAAAACCGCCAATTCGTCACCTTAAACATTCCACTTTCTGCCTTTTTGTCCGATTTTATTATCTGGCAAACTATTTGCTGTTATTAAGTGTTTCAAACAGGTATTAGAATTTTAGGTAAAAGATTGAAAAGGATAAAACTTATTAAAAGAAAGGAGAACAGAATATGAACTTCAACAACTTTACGATTAAATCACAAGAAGCGGTTCAGCAAGCCATCCAATTGGTGCAGAGCCGTGGCCAACAGGCCATCGAACCGGAACACTTGTTGGCTGGTGTATTGAAGGTGGGCGAAAACGTGACCAACTTCATCTTCCAGAAGTTAGGAATGAACGGTCAACAAGTAGCTATGGTGCTCGACCGACAAATTGCATCCCTCCCGAAGGTAACGGGTGGTGAGCCTTATTTGAGCCGAGCTGCCAACGAGGTACTACAGAAAGCCGTAGAATATAGTAAGGAATTAGGCGATGAGTATGTTTCACTGGAAGCGATGCTCTTGGCCATTTTAAATGTAAAAGGAAACGCCAGCACGATTTTGAAAGATGCCGGCATGATTGACAAAGAACTTCGTCGCGCTATCAACGAATTGCGTCAAGGACAGAACGTGACTTCACAATCGAGTGAAGACACCTATCAATCGTTGAGCAAGTATGCCATCAACTTGATTGAAGCAGCCCGTACGGGCAAGCTCGACCCAGTCATCGGACGTGATGAAGAAATCCGTCGGGTACTCCAAATCTTGAGCCGACGCACCAAGAACAACCCCATCTTGATTGGTGAGCCGGGTACCGGTAAGACAGCCATCGTAGAAGGTCTCGCCCAACGAATCCTTCGTGGTGACGTGCCGGAGAACTTGAAGAACAAGCAGCTCTTCTCGCTCGATATGGGTGCCCTCGTGGCCGGTGCCAAGTACAAGGGTGAATTCGAAGAACGACTGAAGTCGGTCATCAACGAAGTGACCAAGTCGGACGGAAACATCATCCTCTTCATCGACGAAATCCATACCCTCGTGGGGGCAGGAAAGGGTGAAGGTGCCATGGATGCCGCCAATATCCTGAAGCCTGCCTTGGCTCGTGGTGAACTCCGTAGCATCGGCGCCACTACCCTCGATGAATACCAGAAGTATTTTGAGAAGGACAAGGCATTGGAACGCCGTTTCCAAACCGTGATGGTGGATGAGCCGGATACCGCCAGCTCCATCTCCATCCTCCGTGGATTGAAGGAACGTTACGAAAACCACCATCAAGTACGTATCAAGGACGAAGCCATCATCGCAGCTGTGGAGTTGAGCAACCGCTACATTACCGAGCGTTTCCTTCCGGACAAGGCCATCGACCTGATGGACGAAGCAGCAGCCAAGCTCCGTATGGAGAGAGACTCGCTGCCAGAAGAACTGGACGAAATCGAACGCCGATTGAAGCAGCTCGAAATCGAGCGCGAAGCCATCAAGCGTGAAAAGGACGAAGCCAAGCTTGCTACATTAAATAAGGAGATAGAAGAACTCCGCGAGCAGGAAAAGTCGTACAAGGCGAAGTGGCAAAGCGAAAAGGAACTGGTGAACAAGATTCAGCAGAACAAGCAAGAAATTGAACAACTGAAGTTCGAAGCCGACAAAGCCGAACGCGAAGGCGATTACGGCAAGGTGGCCGAAATCCGTTATGGCAAGCTGAAAGCGTTGGAAGATGAAATCAACCACATCCAAGAGGACCTAAAGCACCAGCAAGGTGATAGTGCCATGATAAAGGAAGAGGTAACCGCCGAAGACATTGCCGACGTGGTTTCCCGTTGGACAGGCATCCCGGTGAGCAAGATGATGCAGAGCGAACGTGAAAAGCTGCTCTTCCTGGAAGACGAATTGCACAAGCGTGTCATCGGTCAGGACGAAGCCATTCAGGCGGTGGCAGATGCCGTACGCCGTAGTCGTGCCGGTCTTCAAGACCCAAAACGTCCGATTGGCTCGTTCATCTTCCTCGGCACAACGGGTGTGGGTAAGACGGAATTGGCCAAGGCATTGGCGGAATACTTGTTCGATGATGAAACGTTGATGACCCGTATCGACATGAGCGAGTATCAGGAAAAGCATACCGTGAGCCGACTCATCGGTGCGCCTCCGGGATACGTGGGCTACGATGAAGGTGGACAGCTGACCGAAGCCGTGAGACGCAAGCCTTACTCGGTGGTGTTGTTCGACGAAATCGAGAAGGCGCATCCGGATGTATTCAATGTCTTGCTTCAAGTATTGGACGACGGACGCTTGACCGATAACAAGGGACGTACGGTGAACTTCAAGAATACCATCATCATCATGACTTCCAACTTGGGCAGTGCATACATCCAAAGCCAGTTCGAGAAGCTGACGGACGACAACCACGAACTGCTGGTGGAAGAAACAAAGAACGAGGTGATGAATATGCTGAAGAAGACCATCCGACCGGAGTTCTTGAACCGTATCGACGAGACGATTATGTTCTTGCCGCTGAACAAGCCGCAAATCGAACAGATTGTCCGCTTGCAAATCAAGGGCATCCAACGTATGTTGGAAGATAATGGTGTGAACCTCCACTTGAGTGATATGGCTATCGACTACTTGGCAACCGCAGGTTATGATCCGGAATTCGGTGCCCGTCCGGTGAAGCGTGCCATCCAGCGCTATCTGCTGAACGACTTGTCGAAGAAGCTGCTTTCTTTGCAAGTGGACAGAAGCAAGCCGATTATCGTAGAACGAGGCAGTGACGGATTGATATTCAGAAACTAAACTACTATATATGCGAAAAGCTCTCAAACGGATAATCCGAATGAGAGCTTTTTTACTTCTGTAAATACTATTCCTGTTTTACTCTTCTGTAGCGTTTTCTTCTTCAGCTTCTACAAATTCAGTCACGCCATTGCTCACCAAGATATTGTACCACTGAATAAGCTTCTTGATGTCACTGGTGTGTACACGGTCGCGATCGTATGAAGGAAGTACTTCTGCCATATAAGCATGAAGTTCAGCTTGAGAAGCTTTCTTGTAGTCGATTGATGCTACAGCACCGTTTTCTTTAGTCTTTACCGACTCCAACACTTCACCCAAAGCCACTTCATCTGCATCGGTGTACATAGCGATGTCACCCAATGAAATAACCTTATCATGATTGTATGCAGGAATTCTTTTCTTTGTTGCGTCCAATGTTTCAAGAATCAACATGTTCTTACCTTGAGAAATCAGTTTGTACAAGCCTGGTTTTCCAGAAATAGATAAAATGGTTCTTAACATAATACGTTTTCTTTTTGTTTGATTAGTTTAGGGGAGCAAAAATACAATTCAGTACGCAAACTCCCAAATTTATTTCATTATTTTCTAGTTTTTAATTGCGCAATCAAGTCTGCAAGTTGTCTTTCCAATGGGATACTTCCGTCATTGAACACTACATAATCGGCTCTACGACACTTTTCTTCATCATTCATCTGAGCTGCAATCCTTGCCCGAATCTGTTGCTCGGTAGCATTGTCACGACGCATGGCACGCTCTACCCGCAATTCTTCAGGGGCATAAACCATCACCACAAAATCGACAGTATCTTCAAAGCCCGACTCATAAAGGATGGCACATTCAAGAGCTGCGATTTCCGACTCTTGATGCGCTTTCAACCAACTACGGAAATCGGCTTTTACCCGAGGATGGACGATGGAATTGATACGGGCAGCATTTTCTGCACCGGCAAATAGATACGAAGCCAGCAAAGGCTTATTCAAATTACCGTCCGTATAAACTTCATTACCCAACAAATCCATCAATCCTTCACGAATACCCTCATCACCCAACATCAGACGTTTAGCTTCGTCATCCGCATTATATATGGGGATACCTTGCTTTTGCAAAAGAGCAGACACATACGATTTTCCGCTTCCGATGCCTCCGGTTATGGCTATGCTAATCATTGAAAAAAACTTTCTGTTCAATAATGTAATCTATCTCCTGTGGATTCATTCGGATGTGGTTCACATTGGTAGGCGACTGAACAATGACAGGGCGACATTTTTCTTTTTTGCTTTTTTCCAAATCCTTGTAATCTACCACTACTACAAAGTCTTCCGCACTTACACTCTTGAATTCCCTCAACCCTATCTGGAAGGTCACATGCACTTTCGAGGGGAAGGTACGGAGCATCTTGTCGTATGGAAAGTTGATACCTTGTACGGGCACTTCCACTGATTTTTCCGCAAACATATCCACCAAGAAGGTTACATCTGTGAAAGATGGCGTGAAGCGGGCACCCTTGACTGGCATTATATTAATACGCTGACGGATTGTATCGGACAATCCCTCGGCATCAAGTGTCTCCGTGTAAGCTGCCGTAATGGTATCCAAAATTTCCCGAGGTGCATATACCATAACCGAATCGGGAGTGCAAAGGACATCGGCAATATAATATTGACGTTCGGGCAACACTTCACCTCGTAACTTGACAGGTACTTTCTTGGCCTTTCCCTTGGTGTATATGTATTCCAATGTATCGGGTTTGATGGCTGAAAGTTTGGTTGACTGATTCAACTGACTGCTGATACGTTTGGCCAAAGTCATGGAAGGGATACGCACTTGGCTTCCCCAATCGTCGTAATCTTCAAAATCGATTGTCAAGGGATATATCGTTTTTCCAAACAGATAATTGACCAATACGGTACCTCTGTCCTTCACCGTTACCTTGACTGAGGAAGGCAGTTCGGAGGTAAGCACCACGTTTTCGGGAACATTTTTCATTTTCAAGGGAATGGACAGGTCTTTTTCGTAGTCATCGTTCAACACCTGAAGAAGCCAGAAGCTGAAGGAAACAAACACGAAGAACAGAAAAATCAAAAATTCCCTGCTCTTCTTCGCGAGCAGGAAACTTCTGATTTTTTCCAATGTCCGTAAATATTGTACACGTATGTTCTTCTTTTCGAACATAGTCATAGAATCTAATTTTACTTGGCTTGTTGCTGGGTAGCAGCAGCATCAGCGTAAATGGAATTCTTGTCGATGCGGATTTTCACGCCCGATGCAATTTCCAATGTCACCACATTGCCTTCGATAGACTTCACCTTACCATAGATACCACCGGCTGTAATCACGTCCTGACCCATCTGGAGGTTGTTACGGAAGTTCTGGATTTCCTTCTGCTTCTTGTTCTGCGGACGAATCATAAAGAAATACATGATAGCGAAGATGGCTATCATCATAATCAGGAAAGAATAATCACCACCGGCCTGTGCCTGCAAGTATACAAATGCTAAATTCATAGTTTTCTTTTTTAATAGGGTTATTAATTCTTGTTCAATTTGTTTTCATTCTTCAGCGCATTCACGATGCCGTCCAACGTACCGTTGATAAAGCTACCGCTCTTGGGGGTGCTGTACAACTTGGCAATTTCCACGTATTCATTCAACGAAACGCTGACAGGAATGTTCGGGAAGCTGAGAATTTCGGCCAAGGCAATCTGCATAATGACCACATCCATAAACGCCACACGGTCGAGATCCCAGTTACGGGTATTCTCGCTGATGAGATGACGATAATAATCGGCATTCAGGATGGTGCGACGGAACAACCGACGGGCAAAGTCCTGGTCTTCTTCATCCTTGAACTCCGGCAACAATTCCTGCTTGGCACCGTTCTTCTCATCGAAACGCTTGATTGTTTTCAGCACGAAAGTATCCACGATTTCCTTGTCGTCATTCCAATACAAGCTCTGGTCTTCGAGCACCTGGTCAAGCTCCTCATTGTTGAAGATGATGCGCTTGTAAATCTTGCGCCACAACTCGCGGTCTTCCTCATACGAAGAAGTCTCGCTCGCCATATATTCCTTATAAATATCGCTGTCCATGATTTGCTCACATAGCCTCTTCACGAATTCGCTTTCATTTTCCCAAGTCTTCTTTTGGGTTTCCGAGAATTCCAACAACTGCTTGTTCACCTCCAGCTGGGCGATGAAACGATTGTCA
>JAFQBF010000163.1 GCA_017416735.1 Bacteroidaceae bacterium
ATGAAGAAGTTCATCGTGAAGTCTTATGGCAAGAAGGGTGAAGACATCGTGAACAAGAACTATGCAGCTGTTGACCGTGGTGGCGAATACAAGCAGTTGGCTATCGACCCGGCTTGGTCTAACCTCCCAGCTGATGAAAAGGCTGCAAACAATGATCCTGCATTCATCAACGAAGTGGTTCGTCCTATCAACGCTCAGAATGGTGACTTGTTGCCTGTTTCTGCATTCAAGGGTATCGAAGACGGTACATGGCCACAAGGTACTGCTGCTTACGAAAAGCGCGGTGTAGGTGCATTCGTTCCAGTTTGGACTGCTGAAAACTGTATCCAGTGTAACAAGTGTGCATTCGTTTGTCCTCACGCTTGTATCCGTCCGTTCGTTCTCGACGAAGCTGAAGCTGCCGGCTTGAACGCTCCGATGATTGACATGAAGGCTCCGGCTGCCATGAAGGGCATGAAGTTCCGTATGCAGGTAGGCGTTATGGACTGCTTGAGCTGCGGTAACTGTGTGGATGTATGTCCGGGTAACCCGAAGGCCGGTGGTCCTGCCCTCAAGATGGTTCCATTGGAAGGTCAGTTGGGCGAAGCTGCCAACTGGGAATATTGCGTGAAGAACGTGAAGACCAAGCAAGCTTTGGTTGACATCAAGCAAAGCCCGAAGAACTCACAGTTCGCTACTCCTTTGTTCGAATTCTCTGGCGCTTGCTCGGGTTGTGGTGAAACTCCATACGTGAAGTTGATTTCTCAGTTGTTCGGTGACCGTCAGATGGTAGCTAACGCTACAGGTTGTTCGTCAATCTACTCTGGCTCTATCCCATCAACTCCATATACTACCAATGAAAAGGGTCAAGGTCCTGCATGGGCTAATTCCTTGTTCGAAGACTTCTGCGAATTCGGTTTGGGTATGACATTGGCCAACAAGAAGATGCGTGCACGTATCGAAGCCTTGTTGAACGAAGTGATCGCTTGCGAAGAAGCTCCTGCTGAATACAAGGAAGCTGCTCAGGCTTGGATTGCCGGTAAGGACGATGCAGATGCATCTAAGGCTGCAGCTGAAGCTTTGAAGCCAATGATTGAAGCCGGTGCTGCCAAGGGTTGTGAAACTTGCGCTAAGTTGGCCGAATTGAGCCACTACCTCGTTAAGCGTTCACAATGGATCATCGGTGGTGACGGTGCTTCTTACGATATCGGTTACGGTGGTCTTGACCATGTGATTGCTTCTGGTGAAGATGTAAACATCCTCGTACTCGATACAGAAGTTTACTCTAACACAGGTGGTCAGTCTTCTAAGGCTACTCCACTCGGTGCTATCGCCAAGTTTGCTGCTTCTGGTAAGCGTGTACGCAAGAAAGACCTCGGTATGATTGCTACTACTTACGGTTATGTATATGTTGCTCAAATCGCTATGGGTGCTGACCAAAGCCAGTGCTTGAAGGCTATCCGCGAAGCTGAAGCTTATCCTGGTCCATCAATCGTGATTGCTTACGCTCCATGTATCAACCACGGTTTGAAGAAGGGTATGGGTAAGGCACAGGCTGAAGAAGCTGCTGCTGTAGAATGCGGTTACTGGCACTTGTGGCGTTACAACCCGGCTCTCGAAGAAGAAGGAAAGAACCCATTCACACTCGACTCTAAGGAACCGAAGTGGGAAGGCTTCCAAGACTTCTTGAAGGGTGAAGTTCGTTTCGCATCCGTCATGAAGCAGTTCCCGGCAGAAGCTGCCGGCTTGTTCCAGGCTTGCGAAGACATGGCTAAGAAGCGTTATCAAAGCTATGTACGTATGACTAAGATGGATTGGTCTAACGAATAATCGCTTTGATTATATAATGTAAGAAATGGCGGCTCTCTTTTGAGGGTCGCCATTTTTTTCGGAATTTCCCTATCAAAAATAGGGAAATCCCTACCTATATTTAGGGAAAAACTTTTTACATACACACAAACATCCGTTATCTTTGCATCAAATCAAAACATCAACGACCATGAAACGAATATCAAAGACTATCCTCATCCTTGCGATATGTGTATGGACAGGAAACGGAACTAGCTTGCTGAATGCATCCAACTCTCATCGAATCACTCGTGCCGAACTGGAATTACAACAACGTCGGCCTCCTCATGACCGCCCGCCACACCGAGGCCACATCATGAGCGACAGCGATTTCCAATACCTTTATAAGACCATCAAAAAGAAGCATTTTGATAAGGACAGACTGGAACTTCTCAGTGTGGGTGTACTGGACAATCATTTCAGTTGCCGTCAATGCGCCAAAATCCTGTCGCTCTACTCCTTCGACAAGGACAAACTGAAGGTGCTCGACATCATGGCAAGACACATCGTGGACTTGGACAATGCCCGCCTGATTCTGGATTCCTTCAGATTTGAGTCCGACAGACGGAAAGCAGCCAACATGTTGGGACTTAGAAGAAGATAGAAGCATCCGAACCTGGAAATTTCAATATTGGAAGATTGAAATGTCTCACTTTTTTCAATCTTCCAATATTTATTCGTACCTTTGGACAAACTATAAAAACCAAAGATACTATGGACAAAATTTCGAATTCTATCCTCACCGTGGAAATCTCCGAACATGGTGCAGAACTTCAGAGCATCAAGAAGAATGGCAAGGAATATTTGTGGCAAGGTGATGCCAAGTTTTGGGGACGCCGCTCTCCTGTATTGTTTCCGAATGTGGGACGTGTATGGAATGACCAATATCGTCATGCAGGCAACACCTACGAAATCGGTCAGCACGGCTTTGCCCGCGACATGGATTTCCAAGTAACTTACAAGGACGATGACGGCATCGTTTATTGGCTCGAAAGCACTCCCGACACATTGGGTAAGTTCCCTTTCCCGTTCCGACTGATGATTGGTTACATCCTCGATGGCAACAAGATTACCGTGAAATGGCGTGTGGAAAACATGGGTGCCATGGATATGTATTTCCAAATCGGTGCGCATCCGGCTTTCTACTTCCCTGATTTCGATCCATCAACCGAAGAACGTTGTTACTTTGCTTTCGACAACACCAAGGATTTGAAGTACATCTGTCCGGTAGAAAAGGGTTGTGTTTCTCCGGAAGTTCATTCGCTTGAATTGGATGCAGATGGTTTGATGCCGGTGGATGTACATACCTTCGATTGTGACACTTACATCTTCCAGGACAAGCAATTGAAGAAAGTTTCTCTCTTGACCAAGGACAAGAAGCCTTATGTGACATTGCAATTCGATGCTCCATTGGTAGCTCTTTGGGCACCGACCAAGCCAAAACCGGATTGTCCGTTTGTTTGCATTGAGCCGTGGTATGGCCGTTGCGATAAGGTAGGTTATAATGGTGACCTTCAGGATCGTGAATGGATTCAGAAGCTCGGTTCTCGTGAAGCATTTGATGTTTCTTATGATATTATCATAGAATGATGCTATTACTTTTTTCTTTCTGGCAGCAGAAAGAAAAAGGTAACAAAAAAGAAAGACTGCCGTCTGCACTTTTTGAGCTACTCCGGCACTTTTCTACGCTAAACAAAAAGAACTCGCTACGCTCAAACAGCTTTTTGTTTTTAACGCTCCGAAAAGCACCTACGCTTCACGCTCAAAAAGTGAGGCCGGACATTCCTGACGCAACATCGCTTCGCTCGTTAAGGTGGGAAGGCATTATAAAAAAAACAAATCAACCCAAAACGAGCGAAGCAACGTTAATCCCCATCCACTTGATTAGACTCCGGCATTTAGTGGAAGAGCGTGAAGAAAAATGGAGATTTTTCCGTGAAGAACGAAAAGCTGTTTGAGCGAAGCGAGTTCTTTTCGTTTAGGAAAAACCTCCATTTTTTAGCTCTGGAACGGGAGCCGGCGAATTTTCTTTTTGTTTCGTTTTTCTTTTGTTCGGGCAAAAGAAAAATGAAAAACAATCAGCAGCTTCCCAAATAAAGGAACACCATACCTATCAATATCAGCAACAAATCAATCGCCTTGCTACGAAGATTCTTTTCCCTAAACACCATCGCACCGAAAAGGAAAGAAACAATCACACTTCCCCGACGCACCATCGAGACGATGGAAATCATGGCGTCATCCAAACTCAACGCATAGAAATACACAAAGTCGGCAGCCGACAAGAAAAGCGAAATAAATATAATCGCCCAATGCCAATGGAAAGGTGTCGTCGTTTTCCGCTTGGGATACCACAACAAGAGAAGCATCGCTCCCATCATCAGGCATTGATAAATGTTGTACCACGATTGCACCACCATTCTATCCAATCCTATTCCACCATCATTGACCGATGCCATCAGGTACTTGTCGTACAATCCGCTCACGGCTCCTAGAACGGCTGCCCCCACGATAGCAAACACCCATCGGTTATGTTTGAAGTCAATGCCTTCTTTCTTTCCGCTTCGACTCAAAAGGAAGAAGGAGAAAATGGCGAGCAACACCCCTATCCATTGATAGAGATTCAAGCGTTCACCAAAGACGAGCATCGCTCCTATCAGCACCATCACGGGACGCGTGGCGTTAATCGGACCTACCAACGTGATGGGCAGATGCTTGATGCCGAAATAGCCCAACAACCACGAAGACAAGACAATGCACGATTTCAGGACGATGTATTTGTGTGCTTCCCATCCCACCATAGGCACATGGAAGATAGAGCCTTCCACCCACGAATTTCCACAAGCCGAGAGCACAATGAAGGGCAGGAATATCAAACTACAAAACAAGGTGTTGAGAAAAAGCACCGGAATGACGGCATTGTTCTTCAAGGATTGTTTCTTGAACACATCATAGAATCCCAACAAAGCTGCCGAAAGAAAAGCAAGGGCTAACCACATATCTTTTTTTACCTTTATTTATTAACGGATGCAAAGGTACGCTTTTTTCTTGCGTGATTCAAATGATATATGTACTTTTGATTTCATTTGTCATCCTGAGCGAAGCGAAGGATCTCGGGAACATTCACTTTATGCTACCGAGATTCTTCCTCCCTCTGGTCGTCTGAATGACAAAAGAACAAAATTTATGAACGAAAACGTACTTGCCAAACTGAAGATATTGGCGGAATCCGCCAAATACGATGTATCCTGTTCCAGTAGCGGGACGGTTCGTCGTAACCAGGCGGGTACGTTGGGAAATACCGTGGGAGGCATTGGCATCTGCCACAGTTTTGCCGAGGACGGACGATGCATTTCCTTACTCAAGGTGATGCTCACGAATGTATGCATTTATGATTGTGCCTATTGCATCAACCGGCGAAGCAACGACATTCCCCGTGCCACCCTTTCGGTGAGCGAATTGGTTGACCTCACCATCGAATTCTATCGACGGAACTACATCGAGGGGTTGTTCCTCAGCTCGGGTGTCGTTCGCAATCCTGATTATACGATGGAGCGATTGGTTCGTGTCGCCAAAGACCTGCGCACCATTCATAAGTTCAATGGCTACATTCACTTGAAGAGCATCCCCGGGGCAAGTCGGGAGCTGGTGAACGAAGCGGGACTTTATGCTGACCGTATGAGTGTGAACATCGAAATCCCGAAGGAAGAGAACTTGAAGCTCTTGGCTCCCGAGAAGGACCATCAGAGTGTGTTTCAACCTATGCGATACATCCAGCAAGGCGTGCTGACCAACAAGGAAGACCGCAAGAAGTTCCGCTATGCACCTCGTTTCGTCCCTGCCGGACAAAGCACGCAGATGATTGTAGGTGCCACGTCGGAGTCGGACAAGGACATCCTTTTCCTCTCGAATGCACTCTATCAGCACCCCACTATGCGACGGGTGTATTACTCCGGCTATGTGGCCGTGAACACCTACGACAAGCGTCTGCCTGCCTTGAAGCAACCGCCCTTGGTGCGTGAGAACCGCTTGTATCAAGCCGATTGGCTCTTGCGTTTCTATCAGTTCAAGGTGGACGAGATTGTGGACGATGCCTTTCCGAATCTCGACCTCGAAGTTGACCCGAAGCTGAGTTGGGCACTCCGCCATCCCGAGCATTTCCCCGTGGACATCAACAAGGCGGATTACGAGATGATTCTCCGTGTACCGGGCATCGGAGTGAAGTCGGCTCGCCTTATCGTGGCTTCTCGACGATTCTCAAAGCTCGGCTTCTATGAATTGAAGAAAATCGGGGTAGTGATGAAGAAAGCACAATACTTCATTACTTGTAATGAATTGCCCGTCCGCACGGTGAACGAATTGACTCCGCAGGGCGTACGGAAATTGCTTCTTCCCTCTCCCAAGAAACGGAAAACGGATGAGCGACAATTAGTTTTGAATTTTGAGGAAACGCCATGACCATCTTCATCTACGACCATACCTTCGACGGATTGCTGACCTGCCTCTTCGAGGTCTATAACCGCAAGACCTTCCCCGATTTGCTCTTGCAAGAAGGGGAGCCACTTCCTTTGTTTGTGGACGAAGTGATAAACGTCGGCACGTCTGAGGAAAAACATCAGCGCGTTTGGCAAGGATTGCGAAGGCGTTTGTCCGCAGGCGCCTTGTCGAACCTCACCTATGGCTGGCTCTCCGAACTTCCCGGCATCGACCTCCTGCTTCTCCGCTATATGAAGAAGGTGTTCGATTCGCCCGTCTCCATCGAGACGAACTTTGCCGATGCCGACGTGCTCGAACTCTCGAAAATTTGGAAGAAAGTGAACAACGAGCGCCATCGACTCCTCCAATTCGTCCGCTTCCAGAAAGCCAGCGACGGCACCTTCTTCGCCCCCGTCGAACCGCTTTACAATGTCTTGCCACTCACCATCCGGCATTTCCGCGACCGGTTTGCCGACCAACCTTGGCTCATCTACGACATCAAGCGGAAGTATGGCTTCTACTACGATTTAACCTCGGTGGAGGAAGTCACCTTCGAGGACGAGACACAAGCCCATCTCATCACGGGTATCTTGCAGGACCATCAGATAGCCAAGGACGAAAAGCTTTTCCAAGACCTATGGAAGACGTACTTCAAGGCCATCTGCATCAAGGAGCGACTCAACCCACGGAAGCACAAGCAGGATATGCCCGTCCGCTATTGGAAGCTCCTCACCGAGAAACAGAAATAACACAAAAGTACATCTTTTGACAAAAAAGTGACAACTTTTTGCTTTTATTTGAAATATAAGTGTTACTTTTGGCGCAATTTTGAAATTAAGAATAAAAAGATTGTACCTATGAGTAATGTAAAATTCTACAAGGGTGGCGATATGCCCCTCGAATTGCACAAGGTTCGTGTTGTGCAGAAACTTCACTTAGTACCTATTGAACGTCGTATGGAAGCCTTGAAGGAAGGCGGTTTCAACACATTCCGTCTCAGCACCCTCGACGTTTACCTCGATATGTTGACCGACAGTGGTGTGAACGCCATGAGCGACAACCAGGTTTCGGCTATGCTCCGTGCCGATGACGCTTATGCCGGTTCACAATCATTCATCCGTTTGCAGAAGGCGGTAGAAGATGTATTGGGCAAGAAGTATCTGTTGCCGGCTCACCAGGGTCGTGCTTGCGAAAACATCTTGGCCAAGGCATTCATCAAGAAGGGTCAAGTAGTGCCGATGAACTATCACTTCACCACTACCCTTGCCCACATCCAGGAAATGGGTGCCCGTGTAGCTGAGCTCTACTACGACCGTGCGATGGAGTTGAAGAGCGACTATCCGTTCAAGGGTAATATGAACATCGAAAAGCTGGAAGAACTCATCTTGGCAGAAGGTAAGGAAAACATCCCTTACATCCGTATGGAAGCCTCAACCAACCTCATCGGTGGTCAGCCATTCTCTATGCGCAACTTGATGGACGTTCGTCGTATTGCCGACAAGTACGGCATTATGCTCGTGCTCGACGCATCGCTCTTGGGCGAAAACGCTTACCTCATCAAGCAACGCGAAGACAAGTGGAAAGAAAACTCGTTGGGCGAAATCATCAAGATGATGACAGGTTTGGCCGACATCGTTTACTTCTCTGCCCGTAAGTTGACTTCTTCTCGTGGTGGTGGTATCTGTACCAACCAGCGCGAACTTTACGGACAGATGGAAGCATTGATTCCTTTGTTCGAAGGTTTCTTGACTTACGGTGGTATCTCTGTCCGCGAAATCGAAGCGATGACCGTAGGTATGTACGAAACTTTGGA
>JAFQBF010000025.1 GCA_017416735.1 Bacteroidaceae bacterium
CCGTGGAGCATATCGAACTTGCCATCCTTGTACAAACGGCACTGGTTGTATTCATAGATGCTTTCGAAAGTATATTTGATACCGGCGAAGTTAGGCACACGGTCATCCACAGCTTCGAGCAACTTCACCATCGGAAGGAATGCACCGTTGAATGCAGGAATATGATAGTAATAGAACGGGAGTTCAGGAGCACCGCAAGCGATTTCTTCGATATACTTCACCAATTCTTCGATACGGCCAATCTTCGGGAACGGAGGAGCCATAGTAGCCACACCCCAAGCACCGATCTTCTGTGCATGTTCAGCCAACTTGCGGCTTGCCTTCACGCAGCAGCTACCTACGTGTACAATCACCTTGAAACCTTCCGGAGCAGCAGCCACCCAAGTTTCAGCCAACTTCATACGTTCTTCGTCGGTCAACATATAACCTTCGCCAGAAGAACCGTTGATAAATACACCCTGCAAACCATTCTTCTGCAACATCGCTGCGTATGCAGGAATCGGTTCGTAGTTCACTTCACCGTTTTCATAGAACGGAGTAAAAGGAGCATCAATAAGGCCAATAATCTTTTCCATAATATCTGTTTATTTAGAGTTTAACTTTACCAATTAATTTTCTGATTTTACCTTCACCGATTACCGGAGCATGCGGGTCTTCCGGATAAACGATGCAGAACTCACCCGGTTGGAGAGCCACGAAAGCGGTCGGCTGGTCGTCAGACAACGCACAGTCTCCTTCCTTCTGGTATTCCTGGGTAATGTTCTTCAAGTCCTCGATGGCTTTCCAGCCGATGGTTTCCTTACCGGTCAGAAGGATATGCACATCGATGTAGTCGCGGTGCATTTCCAGCACCTGCTTTTCAGCCGGCACACATTCCGGATTCACATTGTTGATGAACAGGTTGTCACCATCCAGTTCGATGCGTCCCAAAGGCGCATTCAGCAAATCGTTTGCCTTCACATAGTCAAAGAGTTGCTTGAACAGCGGGTGGAGGCTCTCCACCCGTACACTATTCTGTAAGTTTGATACAATCATTGTTTTTTTATTTTTTAGTAGTCAAGTAGTTAAAGTAGTCAAGTAGTTAAAGTAGTCAAGTAGTTATTCCTTCTTGCCACTTTAACTACTTTAACTACTTGACTACTTTGACTACTATGACTTCTTTATTCCATATTATCAGTCTTCGGCTTCAAGCAGAACAGCTGCAAAGCCAAGGCAGCAGCCACCACGATACTCAACATCGCGAAGCCCATACCCAAGTTACCACCGTCGGTCCATGCACCCAGTACCTGAGTAACTGCAGCACCGGCAAACACACCTACCATGTTCATCACACCGTATGCGGTAGCACGATACTTGACCGAGATGAACTGACAGAGAATCGGCATATTGTTGGCATCGAAGATACCGTAACCGATACCGAACAGCATACCGGCACCTACTACAGCCAGGAAGCTTTCGCCGAAGCCCAACAATGCCAATGCCGGGATAGTCATACCCAAACCGATGGCACCTGTATATACACGGCCACGGATGTTCTTCTGCACCCACTTGTCGGACATGATACCACCCACGATGACACCGATGAACGATGACAAGGCAATGGTGATGGTCGAGATAGGACCGGCTTCAGACATCGGGATATTCAAGCTTTCGGCAAACAATGTCGGCAACCAGTTCTTGGTAGCCCAACCCGGAAGACTCGGAGCTGCGAAGTAGAACAGGATAACCCAGAATGCCCAGTTGGTCAAGACGATACCCAAACCAGCCAACGGGTTGGCCTTCTTGGTAGCAGCTTCGGGAGCCGGTTTCTTGTCGATGGCACGATTCGGGTTTTCGTGCAAGAAAAGCATCAATACCACTGCATAGACGATACCCACGATACCGAACCAGTGGAAAGCCTGTTGCCAAGAGAGGGCAGCTGCCAAGGTAGCACCGAAACCACCGATGGCCTGTCCTGTATAAAGACCGGTCATGTGAATACCGATAGCCAGCGAACGGGACTTGCCCTCGTGCCAGTCGGCAATCAATGAAAGTGCAGAAGGGATATAAAGTGCTTCACTGATACCCATTGTAGAACGGAGAATCAAGAGTTGGTTGAAGTCTGCGGCATAGCCCATCAGGTAAGTCACTGCCGACCATACGAACAAACTGCCTACAATCAACCACTTACGGCTCAGTTTGTCGGCAATGATACCCGCTACCGGGCTCATGAAGCCGTAAATCCACAAGAACACGGCCATCAGCATACCGAATGCTTCAGCCTTCTGTAACTCTACAATGTCTAATTTCATCGCTTCCTGCATAGTAGAAAGCATCTGGCGGTCCATGTAATTCAGCAAGGCCACCACCCACAATAGTCCTACGACTACCCAGGGATAGAATTTCTTGTCTTTCATGTATTTCTTTTAACGTTAATATTATATTTCTGCAAATATAAGCACTTCTTTTAAAAATAACAAAGAGAATTAATGAAATATTTTATAAACGCCCACTTTTCACGTACCATCAACACACATATATATTAAGGTAATCGAGTGTCATTTCTTGGACGGAGTCCTCAACAGCTTGTATAAGATGATATAAGGAAAGAGGGCACATCTTCCGATGTACCCCCCTCTATTTAATCAGCTATGTTATTATTACTTATTCAGCTTCGTCATAACCCCAAGTCTGTTCCAGTTCCGGGTCAGCTGTCAAAACTGCTACATTGACCGGCCACAACAGCTTGTGTTCTTCTGTAGCCTTGTCCAATACAGGAGTTGGAGCTTCGCCATATACCTTGGAATATGCAGCAGCTGCCGAGAATACCAACGGTTGCTTGTTGGCGTCGTGCATACGAAGAAGGTCGAACCAACGCTTACCTTCTGCAACAAATTCCTTGTCACGTTCCTTCAGGATTGCCAATTCATTAGCAGCATAGTCACCGTCAGTGTAAGTAACTTCAGCCGAGTAGTTGTCACCGTAAGCACGTTCACGAACTTGGTTGATCCATGGTGCGCAAGAATTGCCCAAACCATTTTCACATTCAGCCATCATCAAGAGAACGTCAGCATAACGCATCATGATTACGTCTGAGTCATAGTAACGGGTACCACCGTCCACGTGACCCAAGTACTTCAATGTAGATACACCGAATGTAGCTTCTTCCATATTAGGAGAAGAATAGTATTCCAAGAAAGTAGCTGCACGACGAGCGTCAGTCTTGTCGAACGACTTCACGAGTTCTTCACGATATTCCTTCTTGAACCAACCGCTACCCTTCAAATCCAACGGGTCTTGGATTACATTACCTTCTTCATCGTAGAATGAACCGATGAACAAAGCTGAAGAATAAACGAATGTGTCACCCCAATTAGAGTTGGTTATTTCGTTGCGGTCGAAAGGCATAGCCAAGATAATTTCATTGTTTTCCTTGTTGTCGTAAGCGAAGATGTCACCGAAGTTCTTTTCCAATTCGAACTTACCGCTGGCGATGATTTCGTTCAAAGCCTTCTTGGCAACTTCCAAATCGGCTGCACCTGTTGCAGTATGAGCCTTTTCGTAGTCGTTGGTAGAAACCTTTGCAGCCCACATGTAGATTTCAGCCTTCAAGAACAATGTAGCGTACTTAGACCACATGTATCTGTCGAGTGTAGTGCTGGAACCCCAAGCTTGTTCAGAAGCATTGATTTCATCCTTCAGGAACTGCATTACATCGGCAGCCGAAGAGCGCTTCATATACAAATCTGTGATTTCAGGCTTTGCGCCGCTGGTAATTTTCACTTCCAGTTCCAATGGCACACCACCGAATGTCTTGTAAAGCATGAAGTAGTAGTATGCGCGGATACCATGAGCCTGAGCCAAATAGGCGTTCTTCTTTTCAGCAGACAAGAAGTTGCAGTTGTTTGATACCTCATCGATGAAGTGGTTCACCTGAAGAATCTTGCTGTAATAGCCGTTCCAGTTTGAAACACCTGTAGAGTGAATGGTCAAGGCATTGGTAATCTGGATGGAATAATCTACAGAAGTACCCAATGAAGAAGTACCGTCCATCAAGGTTCCACCACGTACTTCACCCAAAAGGAACGGAGAAGAGTAGTCACCTCTCAGTTGTCCGTGCAAGCCGTTCATAAAAGTGCTGACTTGTCCTTCGTTCTGCCAGAAGTTGCCGGCACCCGTGTAGTCAATCGGAGCCAAGTCAAGACTGTCGCAGCTTCCCATTGTAAGCAGGAAAGCACCTGCAATGCTGTATAATAATTTTTTCATAATCGTTTTTTTATATGTTTAGAATGTAACATTTACACCAAATATCAAAGTACGTGGCAATGGATAACCACCCCAGCCGCTTGAGCCGTATTCAGGAGAAGCTACATACTTGGCATCTGTGATGTAACCCAAGTTCTGAGTAGAAATGTTCAAGTCAACCTTTTCCATAGCCAACTTCTTGGTCCAATTCTTCGGCAATGTATAGTTCAAACTGATTTCACGGATGGCCAAGTAGCTGGCATCGTAAACGAACATAGATGTATTGCTGCGTGCGTAGTTACGCTTACCCAACTGGTCAGCCCAAACGTATGTAGGATACTTGGCGTTGATGTTTTCTTCTGTCCAAGTGTCGAATACCAAGTCAACGGTGTTGTAAGTACCCTGCATGTTACCCAAAATCCACGGAGTCTTGGTATCTACAATCTTGTGACCCAAAGCATAGTCGAAACGTGCGCTCAAAGTCAAGCCCTTCCAAGATACGGTTGTATTGAAACCGCCTGTCCACTTAGGAACAGCGCTACCCAACTTCACTCGGTCGTAGTTGTCGATTACACCGTCCTTGTTCACATCTTTCCACTTCACGTCACCCGGTTCAATTGGGAAGCCCTTAGCCTTTTCAGCATCGCTCAATGCAGCCCATGCATCCGGACCATAAAGCGGCTTACTGTTGGAACCGTTGTTACCTGTTGACTTGTCCACCAAGTTACCCGGAATTTCGCTCCAGTCCTTGTAGATACCTTCAGCCTTGAAACCGTAGATGTCGCCCGGAGTCTGACCTTCTTGGTAGCCGCCTACCCACATCTTCTCTGTGCCCTTGCCTGTATAAACTTCGAAAGCTTCCTGCATATTTCTCTGCAAGCCATTGTATGGCAATGAGATAATCTTGTTCTTGTTGTAAGCGATGTTGAAGTTTACATTCCACTTCCAATCCTTGTTGTCGATGATGCGTGCGATGGCTTCAATTTCAATACCCTGGTTGGCAATTTCACCGTTGTTGGACAAGATAGAACCGGTACCAGAGTGAGAAGGCAATGTGATATCAGCCAGCTTGTCCATTGTATGACGGTTGTAGTATGTTGCATTCAAGCTATACTTGTTGTTCAAGAAGCTTACATCAAAACCTGCTTCGAATGTATAAGACTTTTCCCAACGGAGATAAGGAACAGGCAATGTAGTCATCAAGGTTGTACCCTGACCGTTGTAGTTGGTCTGTGCACCGTATGCACCCTGTACAGTATAGTTACCGATTTTATTGGTATCCAAGTTACCGTTGGCACCGTAAGAAGCACGCAGCTTAGCGAACGAAAGCACGTTGTTCACCTTTTCGAACCAGTCTTCCTTACTCAAGATCCAACCGGCAGAAATACCCGGGAACAAACCCCAACGTTCGTCCTTGTGCAAACGTGAGTAACCGTCGTAACGGAGAACGGCTGATACAAGGTACTTGCCGTCGTAGTCATAGTCCAACTTGCCGAACATAGACATGATGCGGTTTTCGCTGTGCCATGAGTCGATGTCACGACCTTCTGTCTTGGTGTAGCTCAAATCCTGGAATTCATCAGTCGGAGCACCATAACCGTATGCGTCAAAGCCCTTGGTTTCTTGTGTGAAGTATTCAAAACCGGCCATTGCATTGACGCTATGCTTCTTGAATGTATTGTTGTAAGTAGCGATGGCGTTGTAAGTCTGGTTCAATACACGTTGGTAGTAAGAATAAGAACCACGTGTTCTTTCCCAGTTGTTTACACCCTTCAAGTAGTCACGGTTGAACTGTTCCTGCTTGGTGTCTTCGTAGTACCAGCTACCGCTGAACTTCAACTGCAGGCCCTTCATCACATCAATGGTGAATGCTTGGGACATGGTGAACTTGTCGGTGTTGTTGTCACGCTTCTGGGCATCCTGATATACCAATACGTTGGCATCCTGAGTACCACGTACACCAATCAACCATTCGCCGTCCGGGTTAGTACCACGGAATGTAGGAGGCACGGTAAACACGCGACTGAAGTAGTGAGCTACGTCTGTATTACCCACCAAACCGTACCAAGTGTTGTGAGCGAAGTTGATGGATGAGCTGGATTTCAACCAAGGCTTGATCTTATAGTCGCCATTGAAAGTCCAGGTGAAGCGCTTGTACCAGTTGTTGGTAGCGTTACCTTCTGAATCGTTGAAACCCAAAGAAGAGTAGTATGAACCCTTTTCGTTACCTCCTTGGAAGTCGATGGTATAATCCTGGCTGAATGCCGGAGTATTGATGTTCACATCTTCCAACATAAATTCCTTGAAGATAAGCTTGTCGCCATATACAGGGTCTTCCATAGTCTGCCAGCCTTCTTTGAGCAAGAATGCCAGGTTGTCTGAATACTTCATCAAACTCCAGTTGGCTGCATTCACCTTGTTACCATCGGCAGGAGTACCATCGGCGTTGAAGTAAATGTTGCCGGTACCGTATGGCTGTACACCCGACAATGAGCTCAAGTTGGTAGCACCATAGCTGGCTGCACGTTGGTAAGACTTACGCATCCAGTAGATGTAGTCACGGGCACCCAGGAAGTTGTAATTGTCGTGGAAGTAGTTGAGACCGAACTTAGCTCTTACGTTAATGGCGCTATGTCCTTCTTTACCGCGCTTGGTAGTAACGAGAACCACACCGTTGGCAGCACGCGCACCGTAGATGGCGGTTGCACCGGCATCCTTCATCACTTCCATAGATTCGATGTCCGACGGGTTGATGTCCGACAATGAACGCTGTGCACCGTCCACGATTACGAGCGGAGAACCCGAACCGTCAAGGCCGGTACCACCACGAAGAATCAAGGTAGGAGTTGCACCCGGGTCACCGGAAGTCTGGCGAACTTGCAAACCGGCTACCGCACCCGAAAGCGCTTGAGCCGGGTTCGAGTGAAGACCGCTGGCCAACACTTCATTGTCCACCTTGGCAATAGAGTTGGTCATCTTTGAGCGGAGTGTCTTACCGCCATAGGCAGTAACCACCACTTCTTCCAACAAACCGGCATCTTCCTTCAAGGTAATCTGCATCGGCTTGCCATCCCATACAATTTCCTGAGTGGTGTAACCCACGTAAGAAATCTGGATGATGTCACCCTTCTTTACGTTTTGCAAGGCAAAGTCACCGTCGATGCCTGTAACGACACCATTGGTGGTACCTTTCACTACTACTGCTGCACCGATGACGGTTTCGCCGAGTTCGTCCAACACGACACCAGTACAAGTCTCATTTTGCTGAACTACCGGTGCTTCCAACGGAGCACTGCCAGTAGCAGCAATCGCAGGTCCTGCTGACATTGACAACAGGAATAACAGCATACTTACTGATTTAAACTGCTTTGTCATAGTTAATTGTTTATAATTAATTGTTAAGGTTATTTACCCTTGGAACGAGTCAAGTCCACGGGGGACTCTATCATTCCATTTTTATCAAGCGACAAAAGTATATCAATATTTCTTAATAAGCAAGAAACTGCGAGAAAAAGTTTGAAAAAACAGAGAATATTCTTAAAAAGTTTTATTAAGTAGGGCAGTGATTATTATAATAAGGGGAAAATAGGTAGAACTATGAGTGATGATTTTGAATTATAGGTTGTCGCTCAAGCGACCGAAGGGAGGTAGAGTCTCGGGTGCACAATGTACTCAATGTATTCAGTGTATTCTGACAATATATGAATACGTTTCCGATTGGGGTTGCTATTTTAAAACTTACTATTAATATATAAATATTTATA
>JAFQBF010000026.1 GCA_017416735.1 Bacteroidaceae bacterium
ACTGAATAAGTTACGTTTCTTGCCATAGTCTTTTTTAAATTAAAAATTAAAAGTTAAAAATTAAAACCATTTGTCATTCAGACGACCGTAGGGAGGAAAAATCTCGTGGGCATCCACGTTTGTGTTACCGAGATCCTTCGTCGCTTTGCTCCTCTGGATGACATTCATTTATGATGTCTTCCGGATGACACTACAAAGATACTGCTTGCCGAACGCGCAATGTAGAGAGAGGTAGAGGTTAGTAACGAATGGTGAAGAATTGTCGAGAAATGTCGTTGTTTCCATTGGTTTTCAGTAGGTTATATAGGCATTTTTCAGTATCTTTGTTGTATGGAAAATTTCAGAATCAAAGCTTATACGAAGATGGACTTGGCATTGCTGTACAGCCCACATTCCGGGGGTGCCGCTGCCTTGCAGAATCTGTACCGGTGGATGCTTCGCTGCCGTCCACTGATGGAAGAGTTGGATGGATTGGGGTATAACAAGTATCGCCACAGTTTCCTGAAACAGGAAGTGGCGGTCATCGTGAAGTATCTGGGAGAGCCGTAACAAATAGTTTCTACGGCCAAAAGTTGTACAACTTTTCCAAATTGTTGAAGAAGAGTTGGGCAAATAAACTATTTGTTCACCACAGAGTACACGGAGTCTCACGGAGTTTTTAATTTTCCATCCGGACGGCTTATTGAGAAACTCTGTGGAACTCCGTGGACTCTGTGGTGAAAAACCGCATCAAAAAATCTCCCCTTGCTTCGGCATCACCTTCGCCAACCAGTTGCTGTTGTCCCATTTCGGGTCTTCGTCGGGAATGTCGGGAGTCTTGCCCTCCTGCATGGGGGTGAACCGGCCGCAACACGTGTTGTATTGGAAGGAGGCTACGCCCAGCTGACCGAGGTGACGGAACTTCACCTTCTGCACATGCACACGGGTCACATCTTTTGCTCTGTCCCGCTCGATGGCGATGCCGAAGTCCGCCTTGTTGAAGAAGGCGGCGGAACCGCTGATGTCGTACATCGTGGGCACGGGGAACTGCTTCGTGAGCGGGTCACGTTTCATCTTCGTGGGGTGGGCAGCAAGGATGACGAGCACTTGACGGCGATGGGCATAGCTACGGAGCTTTTCCAGGAACTCGCTGATGTATTGCGTCTCGCTTTGCCCTGTCGGAATCTGATGCTCCAAGCAGTTGTACGGGTCGAGGATAAAAACTCTAATTCCCTTGCGACGAACCAAAGTTTCCGCCTTCTCCAAGATGGTGTCCACCCGATAGCCCTCTTCGGGCAGGATGTCGAAGAAGTTATGGCTCAGGTAGCCGATGGCGGCATCCAGTTCCATGGGTTGCATCAAACCCTTCATAAACCGCTTGCCTATCAGTTTCTCGATAAGCTTGGGGTGATGCAGCGTCACGGGGAAGTTCTCGGGACTGAACCACGCACACCGCCAGTCGTAACGCAGGGAGAGGCGCACCGCCATCTCGTCTAAGAACTCGCTTTTTCCGTCACCGGGGATGCCCGTCACAATCATCAGGCGACCGACCTCCACGCTCAGCAGGTCGTCCAAGTCGCCCATGTCGAGGGTAGCTCCTTTCTGCAAGCCTTTCTCGAAGAGCACCAACAGTTCGTCCCTCACATCGGAGGCAGTAAAGATGCCCTCCAAGGGGACTTCCTGCGCTTCTTGAAGCGCTTTCTTCAAGGTTTCTGCCCCGCTTTTCTGCAACAGCTCATTGGCATCCTTGCAGCCCTCGCCATAGGTCACGATGCGGCATTTCTCCTCGCCGAACCGTCGCACCAGCTCTGCACGAAGTTCCAGCCCTTTCGCATCGGTATCGGCGGCGATGTAGATACGGCTCTTGTTCTCGAAATGGGTTTCGATGAAGTCATCGAGGTACGTCAGGTTTTTCTGTGCGCCGTTCGGTACACTGATGACGTTGTCATATCCCGCCACAATGAACGAGAGGGCATCCATCTCGCCCTCGGTGATAATGCACTCCATCGTGTCGCTGATGTGGTCGATGCGCCAAGGCACGAGCCTTGCATCCTTTTCGAGCATAAAGTGCTTCGCCCCGTCGCGGTACTTGCGGTTCACGAGTTCGGCCTCTACCGTATAGGGGAAAACAATGCACTTTTCCACCTGCCCCGTCTGCGGCATCTTGCGGCACACCTTGACGATGCCTTCCGCTTCGGCTACTTCGGCAGGGATGCCTCTGTCCGAGAACCACCGGCGCATATTTTCGTCGAGCGGTTCCTCGTTGGTGAGGCGACCGGGTTTCTTGTGAATCTTCGCCTCCTGCCTATTTTTCGGTTGCGGTGTGTATGCTATTTTCTCGGTCTTGCCGAAGAAGAAGCTTGCATCGCAATGGTGGCAGTGGGCGATACATCTTTCCCAATCGACAGACAGCGACTTGTCCTTCGGATGATGCTTCCGTTCTTTGTGACATTCCGGGCAGAACTGTTTCTTCTTCCCGTCGTTCTTGATGTTTAATTCTTTCAGTTTTTCGTAATCTATTTCCATAATCGTTTTTATTGTTCACCACAGAGTACACTGAGTCTCACAAAGTTTTTAATTTTCCGTCCGGATGGTATTGATAAACTCCGTGGAACTCTGTGTACTCTGTGGTGAAATTCATCAATACACCCACTTCCCGTCACACCACACCGCCTGCTCATTCGGCCTGGGCGGAGCATCACTCGGTATCGGGACACCGCAATACGAGCGTTGGCCCGTGGTGGGGTCACGGTCTTCAAAACGAAACTTGCCCTTGTCGATAGGTTTTTGAAGTTCCTCCACTAACTTTCGGAAGGTAGCACTGCCGGGCGTGTTGAAGAAGCAGAAATAACGCTTGGCATCGCCAGGCGACTGGATGTCCTTCTCGTTCCCCACCGCCTGTACGTGCAACTTGAAGAGACGGAGCACCTCGGAGAAGCGGTTGACGAACACCAGCCCCAAGCCGCTACGCATCGCCATCACCTCTATCCATTGCTGCTCCTGCTGAAGCTCGTCCACATAGCGTTCCCAAACAAGCGTAGTCGGGACAGAAACAGGAACAACAGCAACAGCATCATCACCACCCTTTTCTTCTTTTGTTGATGTTGTTTCTCCTTTTCCTTTTCCTTCTCCTTTTCCTTTTACTTCAAAAGATACTATGTCACTCTTTTCGTTGCTAATACCACTGGTTTCCTGAGAGTTGCCTTTTTCCTTATTGCGTTTATACGCTTCTATTCTGGCGCGTCTGTCTTCGAATGGCTTCATAACTTCGTTCAACTTGGGTGAGTAGAAGGTATTACCGTTGCATATAAACAGTCCGAAGCCGTACAAAACTTTGTCCAATTTGGGTTGGCGTATTTTCAGCTGTCGCTTCAAGGATGTCAATGCCCGGAGGTCGCCCACATAGCCGTCCTGCACACGCAGGTACTCCATCAACGCCCAATAGATGCCGTAACCCGACATCCCTTCCTTCTCGATGAGGTTCATCACCTCGGTAGTGTTCCGCATACTCACTTCGTGCGGAATGTACTGGTCTCTTTTCATGATGATTAATGATTTAATATGACAGTACAAAGGTAGGCGCACAGAAATAGGAGCGCACAGAAGAATGACCGCTTATAAAACACTTATCCCTCTATTTATAAAAGAATTAGGTGTTTCAAAAGCGGTCATTCTTCCGTGCGAAATTTTTAGTATTTATTAAGTGTTCCGGTTCTTGAATCGCTTGTTGCACAACAGCCGATAGACTTCTTCTTGTGCGAAGTCATCTATCAGATAAATCAAGCTGATAAGTCGGGAGATTCTTTGGGTGGTGGAATTTACACCCTTGACGATGCCGGGCAACACCATCTCTGTTTCAAGACTCAACAAGTCTTCCTCTTTTGATGCGGGGGTATTCCCTTCCGGCACATAGCGGATGCGGTGTTTGTCCTGCAACCCATCCGTTTCGGGGCAGAGCGTGGCCAGCTTACCACGAAGTGTTTTCAACTTGCGGACTTCCTTTCCGCTTAACGTTCTTTTTTCTGAATTTCTGTTTCCAAAGCATCAATAAACGAATCGACAGTTTGATGGAACAATGTTTTTTCTTTCATTGAAATATTATTTAGGGTTTATACATAAAAACTCCCATTGATAATAACCAACAGGAGTTTATTTTGACTAATAATCAAACAAATTATAATCCCATTTGGTGATTTTCATCCCAATTAGGGTTAATTGTTACTACAACATAACTTGTATTCGATAAATCAATCGGGGTTTCTTCGGAACCGATGCCATAAAAATGATTGGCTATAATGTGATAATGATAGGCTGCTTCATCCACTTCCACTTCTTCGTTGTCTTTTCCGCCAATGATACCCGTACCTTCGTCTGTTTCACCTCTCGATACCATCTTACCTACAAAAGGCCCTTCCGTACTGACACAAATGATTTTCTTCCGTGTCAGTTCATTTCCGGCAGCATCTGCCAAGACCAGAATCATTGTCGTTTCTCCACCTTTAGCCGAAACGGCAGGAAGCACATAAGAACCTTTGCTGAGAGTTTCACCCGGCACATAATCTTCAACGGGGATTTCGACCAAAACATCTCCCAGTTCATCTGTAATCAAAGGGGAAGTTATATAATCACTGAATACACTTCCGTTTTCTATTTTCTTCAAAGGCACCTGAGTGTTTTGTTTGGTGTATAACCGTACTTGCAACTTGGCTACCGTTTTCCCGCCTACCTGTGCAGGTACATTCTTGAAATAGCCCATAACCCCAGCCACTCTCCGGTACAAGTCAATCCTTGGCGTAGTGGCCAAGTCGGCACGGGTCAGTACTTTGAACCCTGCAAATAGCTCAGACTTGAATATATCCTCTTTCGTTTTCCCTGAAGCCAACTTCGCTATAGCATCTCCTAATGTGGTTGCACCCACTTCTACGTATTGAGGCAAATTGTAAGTAGCTGCCGAATTATCCATTGTCTCGATGTTCTCGGAATTACGTGTCACATCCAAGCCAATAGCCAAGAAAGTATATTTTTTATCCCAATCGGTCAACTTATACAAAGGTGAATACTTCTGGTCACGAGAAGAAATACCATCATTGGCACCCCGCCAATGTTGCCAAAAGACATTTTCCGAAGCCACACAGACAGCATCGTTTTCTGTACCATCAAAGATATAGAGCTGTACATAAGTGACATGTTGTATTGGATTTCTTCCTGGCAATACCGTACGTCCTATTGACACCTCGTCTTTGTCCAAAGCCTGAACATGAAAGCTCAACGTTTGTTCTTCCATCTCTTCTTCAGGTACATTCCCACTATCGCTACAGGCACTCAGCACTATTAGACATCCACAAAGTGCCATCCAAACATTTTTCACATCTATATTTTTCATCATCATTCCAGCTTTTTCAAATAAAAACGTTCATCCGTACTTCCGTTAACTTCAACAGTTATTTCCGCCCTGTCTTTCAAAGGATACTGCACACCGGTATCTTCATCGACCCATATCCAATCTTTCCATTCATCTCCCGCTTCCCAACGGAAAGTCACCATCGATTTTTCTGCCAAATATATACCCAGTTGAATGCGATGTTTGTATTTCAACTGCTGTATATCGAGTGCATATCCTTCTTCGCACATGGAATAGAAAGAAATAGGCGTCTGTAAATTGTCCATCAATACACGGGTATCTTCTCCGCATTGATAAGCATCGGATGCTTGCCGGTTTCTTATCAGAAGATTATGCGATGTATGATGTTCCACTTCTGCTTCAAGATAAAGTGAAGCAGAAAGGGAAACTCCTGCCATTCGACTATGAGCCGAGCGAGTGTCTGCAGTCGCTCCAAACATATTTTCCTGATAACTGAGCGCACAAGAAGAGCCTTCATCTTTCTGCTCTACCAAGAATCCTTCCATCGGCCATATATATTTATAGTCGTTGCCATCGCTTGTCACCAATGTACCCGCATTATTCACAATGGAAATATATTCTGTACCATTATAGACTTTAAGAGATGCCACGCTTGCATTGACTTCGAGAAATTCCTTTATTTTAAGAGCTGCCATCATCGGGTTTCCTATCAGAAAATCTTTACCTACCGCAAACTCATTGGTCAGAGTAACGGACAGTGGCCATTCCGGTTCTCCTGTTACCGGTTCGTAAACAAAGCGTCCGCCATACCCTGTACGGATGGCATCATCCTCTTGATTGGCCGTACCCAGGTCTTCATAGATACCGCTTTTCGTTTCATCCGAATTGAAATACCAATATACATTATGATATTTAGGTAACCAGAAGGTATAAGTTTCTGCATCATCGGTAGCACCGGCACGTATCTTGAAGCCACCTCCAGACGGATATCGCTGACGGACTGCATTGAAAGGTGCTGTCCATTGGGCTACTCCCGGGGTAATGGCAGTCGTACTGTTATCAGCTTTCATACCATATACCGTTTGGCTCCAGAAGCTCTGATACACACGGGGAGCAAAACGGTTTACTTCATAATTATCGTCCGTCCACTTCGTGAAATACGTATCTTCCACCGTTTCCGCCAATTCACCTTTCAGATTACCGATAAACCAGTCGCCCGTAGCCATTTCCTTCAAAGGTGGTGCCCACAGGTATTCTTTTCCACCTTCCAGCATACAATCCACAAAGGCCGCATCATAGGTCAGATTAAGCGTATTGACAACTTGGGCATTGGGCTCAAAATGGATGTTGGCACAATGATTTTCCTCGTCCGCCAATATCGGATATTGGACAAAAGTTAAGGCTGCCCCTTTTTCTGCATTGTATGCTTGGATGGCTTTGGAGTCCGTAGGCGAAGGAATGATGACATTCGTACATCCCCAAGGAGTTCCTTCACTCCAGTTTTCCCATACATTCCAGTCGCTCGAAGCAGTACCTAACCAGATGGTTTGTAACGGATGAACCACAGCATGCGCACCATTGTAAACCACCCGCGAATCCGTAATGCCGATGTAATATTCACCGATGGGCAATTTCAGTTCAAAGTAACGGTTTCCCTCCGAATCTTCTTGTAAAGGAAGCTCAATGGAATAGGCGTCATTTTGTGTTTTACTACCTTTGACCGCATAGTAATAGAGTGAATAGCTTTCCCCGACTTTCCCACCGAACATATCCATCCGTATTCGTCCGTTTCCTGTCCGGTTGCCTTCAGCATCCCTATCTTCACATATATGCTCGCTAATTCCCACATAGGTTAAACTAACCGCATCTTCTTCTCCTTCGTCTTCGGCACAATCCGGTATTCCGTCACCGTCAGAGTCCGGACGAAGATAAATGTCCGAAAGAGAGACGTTGTCTGCGGCGGTCAATAGAGAGCCCAAGGAGAATTCCATCCGGTTCACTTCGCTGTTGGGAATTACTTCGTAAGTGGTATATCCTCCGTGCGAAATGACGTTCACATCCGCCAAACCACCCGTGGACGTATCAGCAATTTCTACATCATCATCAAACAACTTCAGGTTGACGTTGCTTGCTACATTGGCATCCAGCACACTTCCCGTATGCTTCAAGACGATACCGATGGCTTGCCCACGAGCCACGGGATTGAATTTGACGGCCAAGGTCGTTCCTGCCAACAAGCTAAGTGTATTGTTCGAGAAGGCAGCTGTTGTCTTATCACCATCCAACAAATTTTCCAGGCCATTCATGACACCACCCACTCCTGCTACACCGGTATTCAGCTTCATATTGGCATAGTCAATATCCAGTCCGGCATTGAGCGGCGACATGCTTTCCATACATACATCCGACAAAGTGGCATCACTTTCCTCACAATCGTTCACCGATTCATAGAAAGCTCCATAAATGCGTAACCGGTTAACCAAACCAATGTTGGCCACACCCGATGTCCAGAGTTCGATTTGATCAAAAGGCTGCTCGGTGATGACACTGTAGCGGATTTTGCCATTGTCGCCTCCCAACAAACTGATATTGACGGTCGAGTTCTCATCCGCAACATCTTCTGTCGTAACCTCTGTACCACCATTATATAGCCTTACCCGGAAGAACTTCAGGGCATCCACATTCAGTAACTCATTGGCTGCTTGTATGACAAAGCCTGTCCGTATCTTGTCTCCTGCCGGTACTTGAATCGGATTGTTCAAATGAACGGCTACAATGGTTTTGTTGGCCGCCAAATCCAAAACACCCGTATATGTGGCAAAATTGGTAGGGTCAGCATCTATCAAGTTATCAATATCCTTATTCTCCGTCGAAATACACAACAAGCATCCACTGGAATTATCGACAGGTGATGCAATGGATGCACCCACTGAGGTTTGGTTCATCCACTGGTTACAAGATGTATCCGGGTCTTCTTTTGTAATGGTAAAAACATGTTCCATCACCTGTTTCTCATTTTCAGCGCTCGGTACATTCAGCGTATAAATTGCCTTTATCCGATAATTACCCGCTTTGTTCATTCCGACTAATCGGGGAGTATTCGTGGCTGTTGTATAACCGATGCTTGGAGTAGCTCCTTCGGGTTGGCTAAGGATGGTATAAGTCACTTCACCATATTGTGGTTTCAGCAAATTATAGTAATTTTGAGAAGTCACATCATCGGCTGCCGTGAAATAATTGGAGGGATCCAACTCCATCGGTTGACGGATGTAGGCATAATACATATTACCACCACCAATACTTATTAAACCGGAAGATATATGTAGCATCACTTGATAAAAATCCTTGCTGGCTACCATATTGATTTTTCGTTTGCCTCCCATACCAAGACTCAATCCCAGGACTGTAACATTACCCCCTGCCTTATCCAAGAATTTTTCCGTTCCTGTCGCTTCTTCCGGAAAGGTACGGAGCGATGTACCGGTTGAAAGAACACCAATGTCTGCTACCTTGGTTTCCAGGAAATAGAAACCCACTTCATAACCAGCAGGAATCTTTTTGCCGAGGTCGATGGTTGCATAATGTGGAACAACACCCAATATCACATCCGCGTAAGTAGCATAGGTTCCATCCAAATCGGAATCTATGATTTTTTCTTGCCCAACAATACCTACCGTATAGCCTCCATTGACAGATACTCCTTCTCCATCATCAAACCATTGTTCGTCTGTAGTAACGGGTATTTCCGGATTGTCACCCACAAAAGCATAACAAATCTCAAAAGTTGTCAGAGCCGAAATATCTACCGATGACTTTCCCATCCGCACTTCATCGAAAGGCTGGTCACATTCTGCCACCAAGGCCAACTCCATATCACCTGTACCAGAAACAGGAAACGTCAACAGTCCCAAATTAAGTACCCCAGCATTTCCTCCTCCTGTGGTAACAGTCGAACCGACTTTTTCACCATTATTGTAAAACTCCAACCAGAATCCGCTTTGCAACAAATCAACCGTCAATAGAGAGGCATCGTCCGAATTGGCCCGATAAATGAATCCAGCCTTTTGACCAACAGCATATGTGCGATACATATCCTTTACGGACACAATGGGGGTTCCGGCTTCAATGGTCGCCAACGATGATGCAAACGAAGCCGCATTGCTCAAGTCAGTATCCATCATCCGTTCCAAATGAGCATTGCCGGAACCGGCAGCAGAAACCAACCCTGAACCTACAGCATTGATAATGCGTCCGGGCCCGACCAATGCCACACGGGCATTGGCTATCCAAGTTCCATCCGTCTGTTGTACCAAGTCACCAGTGACTGTACCTTCACCTCGCCCCCCTGTTGGGATTGTTTCCAAATCAGGAACAGACAATGCTTCATCCGTACACGAGGATACAGAAACTAAAAGTCCTAACAATAATAGTATATAATATATTCGTTTCATCAGTTGGATTATTTATTGTTTAACAGTTGTCCATCCTGTATTCCAGGTGGTTTGTTTACTCATGTCGGGATAGTTTAAAGTTATGACAAAGCTTTCAACGGTCTGTCCTGTAGTCAATAGTGCCGTATTGATTATATTCTTTATGTCATCCGTTTTAACTTCTACAAACATATCCCAAATGTTTAAAGTCAACTCCAATCCTTTCGTATCAGTGGTTGCCTCATTGAAAACAGCAAAAGGATTGCAAGTTATCAAATAATGTTCATTGATACCTTGATTGGTTATCAAGTTGGTTCCTAACGACGTCGTACCCATCTGTACCTGTGTAATGACGTTTTGAGTGTCATCCGCTGCATTTGCTCCAAAGGAATAAAAAGAGAAAATTCCTTCCGTAGTCTTTGCTGCTGTTTTCGCTACATCTGGCAAGCTGTTGGATGAAACTCTATCCCAACTCATTTCGTTGGCATACGTTCCGGTTTGATAAGCAACCGTTGCTGATGTTGCATCAAAACAAGACCATAGGGGATTGGAAGAGAAATCGGATGTCATCGTTGCTTTCAACGTTTCTTCTACGGTCTTTTCACCCAAGCTCAAAGCTTTTACTTCATCAAAACCATTCCATGCGTCAGACACTAAAAATTCCAAATCGGATACAGCATCCTTATATTGATTCTCGATATATTCCCAAACTTTTTCGTTGTTTACCAAAGTCTGAATTTCCGGCTTATCTCCACATGTTATGTCCGTACGGGTCACTGCACGTTGCAGAATGACACCGCAATGGGTCGGAGTATCGTGGGAAGCAGCTGTACCGTCAATATCCTTGACCGACCCATAAAACATATTAGTCTCACCTACCGTTTCCGGAAGAACCAGACGTGTCTCGGCATACTTGCTTGTCACGGAAAGGTCTTCATTCTCCGGCATTACATTGACATTCTTCAACAAACCATCACCTGCTGCATTGGCAACAAAGACTGCCTTATACTTTTCGCCCACTACTAAGGTATCTTTCAAGGCTTCACGTTGTGCCCAGGTCATTCCGTTCTCACGGCTCAGCGGCCACACGGCATTCGCAATGCCCGGCACTTCCCGTTTCCGAACCAGATAAAAATCCGTCTCGTCCATCTGCTGATACAACAGATAAGTCAGCGACTGTACCCGCGAATCGGTAGCACCAGCACGTGAGGAAGCGGTCAGCACGTTTTGCACATCATATTCCACCACAAAAGCCTGTTTGCTTTCTTCCCATCCGTCCCAAACGTCATTGTCTATACCGATACTGGCATCACCTTCATTGAATCCGGCATATCGGACTTCAAATTCATTGTCTTCCATCCCGTGAAAGTACAAAGTTGTACGGGTATTGGCTTTGATTTGTACCGTTTGTTCAGAAGCCGATTCGGCATTGTTTATCAACGGATAGACAGCAGTGCTGTTGTCGCTGAATGTCACTTGCACCTTACATTCTTCCAATGCCATCGGAAGCAAATTGGCACGAACGATATAGTGATTTTCCGCATTGACAGCACCTGTATAGGTGTAATCATCCTTTTCTTCGACCATTCGTATTTCATCGGCCGACTGCTCGTGTACATAAACTCCTTTCGGAACATTCTTCAACAAGACTTCCACCTTGGTCACTTCCTTTTCAAACTGATCGGCCAAGATTCCCATATCCACAATCAGCTGTCCCGTAATGCGTTCCAAAGTGACATTCTCGGTCAAGCTTGTTTCCTTTTTCAGCCATCGGTCCATCACCTTCCTGTAAATGGAGCGGTCCTTGGCATCGGTTTGGTTGGACTGGGAAAGTACCGGTGAATAATCCAGCCATTGTTGGGTAAAGTCCAGACTGAATCCGTCATTCCCGTTCGCAGTATATACCACTTCTTGGGGTACACAGACAAAAGCAAACTTGTACCATTGAGCCAAGAGATTGCTCAATGAGTAGCTCGTTTTTCCGGATGCATCGGGAGCCGTCAAATCCATTTGCCACTCAGGGGGGCAATACAGGCAAAGCGGATTGATAAAGATATCCAACTCCGGACGACGATCGGCTACATACAGTCGTACTTTTTGAGTTCCTTCGCCTCCTTCCGCACGGGTTTCTATCCGAAAATCCAACGTCCCGGCTTCCGGCAACACCGCTTCTTTTTCCGTACAAGCCATCAGCAGCAGTAAAGCCGACAGCATCATTCCTATCTGAATTCTCTTCATACGCATTCTCCTTATTCTTTTTGATCGGGTAATACATCGTGTTCATCGTTCCAGCCATCGGACGGTACGGTAATCTCACCGTTGCCCGAAGCATCGTTATTGCCTCGCCATCCACCCTGACGACGACAGCACAGCACATTGTATTCCCTGCTTCGCATGGCTAAGCCTTTGTCGCCATCCTTCATCTTCAAGTAATACACTCGTCCCGGATTGTCTATGGTCGGCCCTGTGTAGGAAGGAGTTGAGGAATGGAACTTTTCATTCGATGAACCATCCACCAACCAAGGATAATAGACTTCATCGTAATCCTTCATCTCTTCGTATATCTGCTGCAATTCCTTGATGGCAGGCATATACCACAATACCTCATCGTAATCAATCCGTCCGTTACCGTTCCTGTCGCGATTCTTTCCGATGGCATAGCCTAAAGCAAAATCATCGGGAAGGATGCCTATTTCAGTATATGTAGGATAAGCGGGAGGTTCCTCGCCTGTAAAATCTTCCGGCCATCCTCCATCGGCAGGCATACCTGTCGGACTGTCTCCATACAATGCCATCTGGTACAGTTTTCGGGTGTTGGACAAGCCATCCCACTGACCGGAACTGATCAAATCATCCATCGTCAGACTCCAATATTGCAGGAACCCCCAAGGCAAGTTCTTCTTTTCGAGCTTGCGCTCCATGTAATAGACGTCTGTAACCCATTTGATTTGACGGGCATCGTACGTTTCCAGAATCAGCAACAAAGGAGCCATTTGGGTAACTGTATAGGTTTTCCATTCCTTGTTGCCCGAACGGTAGCGGATGGTTGCTGTACGGTCGGCTACCTGCATCAGTTGTCCATTATACACAGGGTCGGCTACGTAGGGAACATATTCATCGGTATGAATATAGAAATACTGCAATCCAGCCGTCCCTTTCAAGGCAAACGAAGCCTTTTGTCCGTCTTCATTGGTATCGCCCAACATCATGGGCTTGTACCAAGCGGAACGCGACAATTCCAACCAAGGTGTTTCATCGGGATTAACCACTTCGATTTCCCAATTTTCGGGAGCATACATCAACACTTCCGTTACATTGAAATGGGCATCCAACTTCTCATCATCTTGCAAGGACGGGTAAATGGACATTCCCGTCAAGATAGTCGATTCAATACGGGTATCTACATTGTTCAGCGACTGGATGGTAATGGTATAGTTATAAAGATGATTCCGCTTGACGTTGAAATCGCTATAGTTGTTGGCTCCCAAATAGACATAATACGTTGCTTCCGAAACCAAATGCTCGCTTTCCTTATACACCCCTTCTATCAGCAGATAAGTAGCGGAACGTAAGGATTTACCATCGGCTACACCTTTCTTGAACAGTTGCCGATATTCCGGTTGGCTAACATCTACCTGTCTCCAATAGATCGCTTGTCCTTCCATATCTGTCACTCCCCCTCTCCGGTTTTCCAGTGTATGCAAAGAAGCATAATAGGTATCATCGTCCGCCCCGTCCTTGGTCAATGCCAGTACCTCCGAAAAGAATAAAGCCTCGCTACCGGTCTGTACTGCTTCATAAACCGCATCGGTTGTACACGACTCTGTAAAATCCGAGGGGTCATCCGTCTTTTGATAATAGGCTTTCTTTGGAATATTGACAGCTGTCACCTTGCTTATCTTAAACTCTTCACCCACAATGGCCGGGTCAAATTGAATCTTGAAATTGAATTTAGCCGCCAATCGATACAAAGGAACAGTATAAGTTTTTGGAGTTCCTAAATTAGTTTCTGCCACTCCTGTCAATTCACCGCTCATCAAATAGCATCCTGCCCGATAAAGCTGCGAACTTTGGGTGATACTGAATGTAGCTTCCTTGTATTGAGTCAAAGTCGTGATGCTTTCTACGAACTCATCGGGATTCTCCAAGTTACAAACCACACGCATCTCGGAACTACCCGTAGGCAAATAACAATTAAATTCGGTTTGACCATCCAAGTTCTTCGTGAGTGTTTCAATAACACTGCCGCTTGCATTGAATACCAGCAATGCCACATTTTCCAATACAGCATCTGTGCCGCTGCGCGATTCGACCACAGGAATATCGGCCGACAGCAAGGCTATTGTCACTTCCTTGCCTTCGGACATTCCACCTCTTTGTTGTTCCGACAATTCATCGGAACAACTTGCCCCCAATGCCATAATGAAAAATAGGCATAGGTGAAGGATGATATGTATTCGTTGCTTATTCATAACCCAAGAATGTAGCTTGACGTAAATAAAATTTACGGTCATCATTATCGCGTCTTAAAACTCCAACTCTATTGGATACGTTTTTCATATACATTCTATATATATCTTTAACCACCCCATCTGGAGAAGAAGTCCAATAATAATAATCCCCTAATTTCAAATTGAACGTTATCCCTAAATTTTCAGTCAGCAAATACAGCTTATCCAATTCATAAATTGAAGACAAATACCAACAATCCCGGATTAAATCAGCATTGACTTCATCACTATCTAAATTCTCAAGACTTTCTGCAGGGAATTTTGTTGTGACAACGTTGTTAACAGGCTCGAGAAATCCTCTAAAACATCTACCTACAGCCGATTCGTTCCATTTTTCTTCACTTTGCCATTGTTTGTACAATTCGATAGTATTGTTAATTCCATTATATGTACCTCTTTCTGCATTATATGCAACAAAAATACCTGAATTATATTTGTCAGAATACCCCCAAAGATGTTTGCTTTCTGCATTATACAATGAGCCATCCGCATTAAACCAATCGCCATAATCCAATCGAGAAAATCCAACATACTGAGTATGTTCATCTTTCTCATCATAAAGGGATGTTACTATCGCATTATACTGCCTAATCGGCAGTTCATATTCTTTCGCTCCTACATTCAATTTCAGCACAGCCGTCCGATAGTCATTTTCATAATCTTCCTTAGTAGCCGTACCGTTCTTCACATAGTCGGGAACTACCGCATAGTCTTTCATGAAGAGCTGTATATCCACCTGCTTACTTGTTCCGTTTACACTCTTCTCCCACGTATTTTCTGTATTTGCTTCACGGATATACAACCAATCACAATCGTCAGGAACCGATAATATCCACGAAGCATCTTCGGGTAAAAAGACACGGACCTTACCTGCATCCGTTGCCATGCAATTGAATATATACTTGTCCGCATCAAAATCGACAGATTTGATACCAAACAAAATGTCCGGCATTGGGAAAACAACACTTTGAATCTCGGATGTCCAGTCCTGTGCATCCAGCACCACCTTGTCGCCCAACAGACTCACAGGTACATCATCCAATGTATTGTCGGGAGTCAGCTTTTGTCCAATGCTATAAATGTGATTACTCTGAATGTCGAATACAAATTCTGTATCATTCAGTTTAACAGGGAATGTTTTCAACGGGGTGTTGTTATCTTCCGCATACAAGCAGATGTTCAATGACGAGTTCTCAACCGGAAGTAAATAAACACCTCTCAATATCGTGTTTTCCAAGTATTGCACCTTGTCTGTAGCCGGTGGAGCATCCATCTTATAGATGCCGTTTACGGAATATCCCGATGACGGCAAGACGATATCCATCAGTACCGTCGTTCCACTATCGAACGAATCACCTGTTTCATCCAGCACATCATCGGCAGGTTTATCACCTTTGGTTTGATACTTTCTGCGCAACACCAAATCCTTGCGTTGCTCGATGCCCATTTCCAACGTCATTCGTGTTACCTTCGTGTCGCTCAACGTACACGGAATATCGGTTACATAGAGCAAGATGCCAGCTACCCTACGCTTCATTTCGATGGTAGGCGTATGGTTCTGTTGCACCACGTTGTCATCTTGCTGTATGAACTCTCCGTCCTGATACTTCACGACAGCAGTACCCACAAAAAATTCGGATTGGGACATAGAAACCGAGGATTTAGAAACAGCTTTGGCTGTTCCTAAGGTTATACCGGTATAATCGGTTGTTTCGGGAGTAGCAGGCCACTGGTATGCCGTTTGCGAAGCATCGTCCAACCCCACTGCCATTACAGTATAGGCTTGTCCACCCTTATCCAGGTTATATCGGATTTTGTATTCTTTCTGTACCATACCCTTTCCCCAGTACAAGTCTTCGCAAGCTACCATGGGAGCACCATCTGTATCTCCTTGGAATATATACAGATAGGCTTCTGTCACTTCTTGCAAAGGGGCAGAGCTATTGAGCACCGTGCGGCTATCCGTATCTTCAAAACAAAGCTGAAGAACGGCTTCCTCGGCTGCAACGGATGTAGAATGATGTTCGTCCGTACATGCCATCAAACTACAAGTCAAACAAATGAGAAGCGATATGTTCTGAAAGAATTTCATAATATAAGTATATTTTCTCTCCCCTCTGTGCGAGGGGAGAGAAAAGTGTTTCAATCAATAATTATTCAATTTCCATATTGTGGATGAATTCCCACTGGTCGTTAATCTTGATTACGAGTTCTTGTTCGTTAATCTTATCCAATGGTTGTGGGTCGTCACCACCTTCACCCGGGTTGTTCGGATTGTCACCGTTGCCACGCTGTCCAATTTGGTACAAGTGGTTACGATAGATGTTGTAAACATACGGACCATCACCCAATTCAGCATTTTGTGAACCTGCATCCAACTTCACTCTCCATGCCTTCAAGATAGTTGTTGTACCACCATTTACATTCAACAACTGCAATTCGAATGTTTGCTTATCGAAACCAGCATCATAGAACTTTTCGAAAGGAATCATAAACTTACCAGCCATTACAGCACCGTCAGCTACCTTTACTTCTGCATTGGTAGCGTCAATAGCATTCTTCCAAGCTGTAGGATTCAAAATATCAAGTTGGTCACCACTTTCAGTAGTTACTTGAAGTTTTGTTGAACCATCCCAACCAGTTGTATTATTCCAACCTGTAAACCATTCTGTCAAGTCGATGTCATATACAACATTCGCATCATTAACAGTTGAGCCTAAATATTCAAATTTGGCATCATAATCTGCAGATGTAAAACCATTTACTACACATTCAATCGGGTCATTACCTGTAGTATCATCGTTTTGGTCTTCCAAATTGATAGTCAAATCGAGCTTGGTATTCTTCTTGGAAGCAACCAAACGGATATTAGTAACAGGGGTTGAATTAACTTCTGCAGGGATACGGTCAAAGTAACCCAATACACCGGCTACTTGGCGCTTCAACAATACAGTGGCTGTGAAAGCTTCACCATCGGTTCCGATAGTGACAGGCTGAGATTGACCAGAGAAGATTTCAGCAGGGTCTGCATCTGTTGCAACAGCATTCGGAATCAAACCAGCAAAACCGTAGCCTGGAGTCGTGGCTGAGTTCCAAGTAAGCCCATCCGTAATGTCTAAAAGTGGAAGAGTTGTTGCAGGAGTCCCCCAAGTATAAGGAGCGACAGTTCCAGTAGCCTCATCCTGACCTACTGCTACAATGGTATACTTACCACTTTCAAGTCTGTCCGCCTTAGGGATACGGTAAGTGTATTGACGACCATACTGATAGTCCGAAGACTCATTGTTCCAATTGGAAATATTAAATTCTTTAGTCAGAGTCTTTGTATTTGTTGAACCGTCAATCTTGAATACCAACAACTTTACATCGGTAACCTTTTCAGCACCCATATTGGCAGTGCTATACAAAGGACGTGAACGACTGGCCAGAACATCGGTGTCCTGCATATCCAACATAATCACCTGATCGCCATCAGCCCATTCTTCAGAGCCATTGACTGCATCGTCGCTACTACATGAAGCGAATGACATCATACCAGCTGCCATTGCCAACAAAAAATAATTCTTTTTCATGTTGATAGATTTTTAATTAAACATTAGTTCATATAAATAATTAGTTAATAATCAAGCCATGTACCTGCTGCCAACTGTCGTTTATCAGCACGTATATCAAGAACTCATTGTTCTGTGCATCGTACACATAGCGTACTACCGTCAATTCATTTCGGTGCATCGTGATATTAATATCCGGTGGAGACATGACCAACGGCCGATAAGAATCGGATTCCCGATAGAAATCAACCTTCAAGATGGTATTCTTCATTCCTGTAGAAGGAGCAAGCAACGATTTATCTACAATCTCGAACTGCGGTTCGAAAGTAGCCGGATGCGTTACCTCCGTCTGTCCGCTGTAATTCAAGGACTCATCAACTTGTCCCCACAAATGATCGGCTGTAATTTCTGAGGCATTAATGTGAGCAGGCAAATTGAAAGACTGAACAATCAGCTTTCCCTTGGTGCGCTCCATCTCGAGTTTGTGACTATATGTATAAGCATCATACACCAAAGTGTCGCAAACCAAGTAAACATCATCTCCTTGCGTATGCTCGGGATGCAAGGTCAAGGTATGCTTGTAGTCATCCAATTTATCGGGATTCGTAATGCCACCCCATACGGTCACGATGTATTCACCATGCGGCAAGCAACAATGCGAATAGACAAACTCCTTTTCGTCTGAATCAATCTGCGGAATTTCCTGCTCCTCCAGGATTTCACCGCTATCGGCATCGCGTAACTGATAATACAAGTTAGGCACATAAGTACGGAAAGGCAGGTCTTCGTCCACCCGTTCTTCCAAATCCACTTTATCGACATTGAAATAGTTTTTGTCCTTTACCGCCAATCGTATTTCCAAAGGAGGACAAGGCTCTATTTCATCGCGTATGCATCCTGTAAGCTGTAACAACAACAGGCCCACCAACAAGTATTTCAACCCTCTTTTACTCATTGTGCGCCTCCTTCCTGCTGCAACCATCCGTTGAATGTACTTTCACCCCGAAAACGGAAAAAATCCGGTTCATCGACAGCTCGCCTTGCCAAAGTTTCGTCCTGACAAGCTAAACGCAAATGCTTTTTACAAGAATAGGCATCCCCCATTCGGGCAGCGGCCAAGGCACGGACATATTCTGCCAATGGGCTATTATCTTGCACTTTTTCCATTATTTGCGAAGCTTCCTCATTGCGATTGATAGCCAAAGCAACAATAGCTGTATTCATGTCGGCATAAGGTTTCAACAATTCGTATGCCTCTGCGAAATGACGCTTACGAGCCAACAACACACCTTTATTATAAGATGCCTCCGGCAATTCAATCTTACATAAGGAATCGAGCGCCATTTGTTCATTACCCTGTAAAGCATTTACTACGGCACGATTCAAATTCAGTTCCGGACTTTGACCTTCTACTTTTGACAACAAACCGGCAGCTTGCTCCAGATTGTCATCTTGCAAGTAAATCGCAGCTAAATTGGCTGCTGCAATATCCGATTCCGGATAATCACGAATTACCCGTTCGTAAACTTCCCGTTTACGATGTATATCGGTAAAGAGTTCAGCCACTTGCAAAAGTTCTTCCATATTGAACGCATCCGGTCGAACTTCATACATAGCCAGCAGTTCTTCATTGGTTGTAAAACTTCTCAGTTTGTAAGCATACGCATATTCCACCTTACGGTCTTTTTGCAAATAGCGTTCTTTAATCGTGTTCCAGCAAGGAAGACGACGGATGTGGCGTTCCTGCACATCGTCATTATCGGAAGCATAACGCATCAGGATGTCCTTAACAGCCACAGAGTCTGGATTATTGTCGGCCACCATCGCCTGGAATACCGGTTGCCATCCTTCAGGCCGAGAGCCAACCTGCATCTTTCGTCGCAAGGTCAAATTAATATTCAAGACATCGACCAGCCATTTCAAGGCAGAATTGGCACGATTGCGGGACAACGTGGTATTAAAAGGCAAAGAACCATCGGCCGAAGCCATACCATAAATATTGATATATTCAATGGTTGCCAACGTATCTTTCAGAATCGGTTCCAATTTTCTTCGCATAGAATCCAACTCCTGACGATTATTACCTAATTCCAAATTGATGTCATGCCGATTGATGATAAATTGAAGTTTGGCCTCACCTTTTCCTTCCATTACTTTAGGCCGTACAACAAATTCATAATCCATCCATACAGTCTTCAACTTATTCTGCATCAGTGTGATGGGATTACTTACAGAAGCTATGTAGAACGTATCAATACCCGTACATTGCCCACATCCATCGGTAGAAACAATGGCACGCATTCGTCCATTTTGGGCATCTGCCGGAAGTTGAAGCGTATCTTGATAATTTATTTCAAAAGCACGCGACACATGGTCTTGCCGTATAACATGCCCTGCATACGGGTCTTGATAACCTTCCAAAACTTGTTTCCGATGTATCTTCTTGTTATAGATGGGAGCATCGACAACCAACGGAAAGTATTCTTCGGCTACCGTATCACCCAACACAAACTGAGGAGTAATGAACAAACGACTACGTTTGGAAAAATAGTCTTCAGGAATCCAAAAATCCATGTCAATCGACACCCTATTATTTACATCCGGTGTCAACACATATGGAGACGGATTGGATGTTACGGATTTTCCCGTATTACGTACCGTAACGCACCCTGTCAGACAGGAACACGCTGTAACAAGCATCAAATATTTCGTTACTCTATCCATAAGCCAATCCATTAAAAAATGTATGTAAACGACAAGGAAAGTTTGGTCAGTCCCCAATAGTTCTTACGTTTGTCTTCGACATCTTTCAAACAAGGTATTCGTGGACTTTCTTTGAACCAAAGATGTGCATAACCAGCTCCGACAGCCAATTCCAAATTCCAATGAGGTGACAGAATCCAATCATACCCGTAAGTGATACCACCACCTGCAAGATAACCATCGTAACGTTTGCTTCTGAAACCTCCGAAAAATTGCGCACCATGCAAATGGGCACCGATGAAGTGTCCTTCAAACTTCTCACAGAACCAATGCCTGAATTCGGGTTGTAGCAGCCAAAAACGCATTTTTTTGTCATCGTGGAAGGTCCATGGATTATAAGCACCTAGAATCTCCAGTGATTTTTGGTTGTTGATGGCTATTTCTGCACTTAGATTTAAGGTTGTAGTCAAGCCATACAAGACATTTGTTTTTATACCTACATTTTGCGTTAGTCCTCGGGAAGCAAACAACGACATAAAACTTATTAAAATAATAAATTTTCTCATTATATTATGCTTCAATTATTGTCTTCCTCTTATGAAGAGGTGGCAAACAACAAATGTAATGGTGTATATGATTGAAGGATAGTACTTTTTAGGTATGATTATATATGTTTGATTAAACATATTGCAAACAGAATCAAGTTTTAATGAAAATCTATCTATCAAAAACTCTTTTTTAAAGTTTTAATTTGCAATCTTCCCAAAAAAACATTAAGTTTGCAACCTCTTCATAAGAGGAAGACAGCTTTTATACTTTCTTTTTCAAGGCCAAAGCAGCAATAACTTGTTCGTTTGCTTGATTGATCAAATGGTCACCAATGGAATCCAAATACACTTGTGTAGTACGCTCGGAGGTATGGCCTAAAGCTTCACTTATCACGCATACTTTTACCCCCAAGCGCTTGGCTAAAGTAGCCCAAGTATGACGGGCTACGTAAGACGTTAGTCCAAACTTTGCTCCCACTTTACCAGCCAAACGATTCAATCGTCGATTATAAAGGCGCAATGCATTGTTGTAACCCACGACCGGGTTTCGACGACCTTTATTATATAATATAGGGAACAAGAAAGAGGAATTTTCTACAGAAAAAGCATATTTTTCAATCATTTTTATGGCACAAGCAGGCAAGAGAATTTGAAACAACTGTTTAGTCTTTCTTCGGCGATATACCAACATGTTATTTTGTATATCACTCTTCTGTAAATGAGCCAAATCGACAAAAGCCATACCACGAGTATATATACTAAACAGGAATAAATCACGTGCAAAGTCCAAATCCGGCATATTCTTTAAATCAACACGAACAATAGAACGAACTACATCTATATCGACAGCTCGTTTAACCGTTTTCTCAACACCCGTAAATACGAATTTAAAAGGATTGCAATTCGGTTGAATCCATCCTTGCATAATTATATAATTATATGTAGCCTGCAATATTCGCATATAGAAAGAAATCGTGTTCAAGGAGTTTCCTTTTGCACGAAGATGATACTCAAAGTTTTTCATCAAGCAATCTGTTATTTGAGAAGGTGCAAGATTTGGGTTCTTACAAAAATTCAAAAACATCCGCATGGTATTCCGGTAATTGACAGCCGTTCTGAGTTGACCATTCTTTTCTAATTCATAAATTCTCCTTTGCATAATTGAAAAGAAACTTCTACTTATATAACGGGAACGATAAGTCTGTACAATCATATCTACTGTAAACAACCGATTTACATGATGATACTCCGCTATAATTCGTTGCAACGTTCTTACTTCTTCCTGCAATTTATCTTGAATCTGAAGTAACTCTTTGACACGTTCTAAGTTTGCACGACGCAAATTAACACATCCTTTTGCCTTATTCCATTCGGTTGTTTTTAAATGGAAACCAGTAGCAATCGTCCTTACTTTTCTTTGATGAATCAATTGGATATAACAGCTTCCTCCCTTTCCAGGAACAACTGATTTTCTAAACTTCAATTTAATAGAAACCATATTTACTCGATTTATAGTTAAACGACTCAATTATAGAAAGAATCGAGTAAAAGCCCAATTCTTACGTACATAATTAGGTCTATCTTCAACTACAAAGCCTTTATCAAAGTATAAAAAAAGCCCCGAAGATTATTCTCCGAGGCTTATACCTTTTTAATATCAGTATATCATTTCTTCCGTTCCAACTCCTGCAAACTTTCCAACTTCTTCGTTTCCAAGAATTCGTAAATGCCGCAAAGGTGTTCCTTCACCTTCTTGTTGCCGAACTCATATACCTTGGTCACAAGACCATCGAGGAAGTCACGGTCGTGGGAAACGACAATCAGCGTTCCATCGAAATCTACCAACGCTTGCTTCAGGATATCCTTAGTCTTCATATCGAGGTGGTTGGTCGGTTCGTCGAGAATCAGGAGATTCACCGGTTCAAGCAAGAGCTTAATCATCGCCAAACGAGTACGCTCACCGCCCGAAAGTACCTTGACTTTCTTCATAGACGCTTCGGGGCTGCCGAACATAAAGGCGCCGAGCAAATCACGGATTTTATTACGGATGTCACCCTTCGCCACGTCGTCGATGGTTTGGAAGACCGTCAAGTTTTCATCCAACAAAGAAGCTTGGTTCTGAGCAAAATAACCGATTTGCACATTATGACCAAGGGTCAACGTGCCATCGTGATCGATTTCGTTCATAATACACTTCACCAAGGTGGATTTACCTTCACCGTTCTTACCCACGAAAGCCACCTTGTCTCCCCGCTCGATGGTGAGTGAAGCATTCTTGAAGACTTGGTGCTCGCCGTAGGTCTTCCCTACTCCATCCATAATGACGGGATAGTTACCGCTTCTGGGCGAAGGCGGAAATTTCAAACGCAAAGCCGAAGTGTCTTCTTCATCTACTTCAATGATTTGAAGCTTTTCGAGCATCTTCACACGGCTCTGCACCTGCAAGGTCTTGCTATACGTACCCTTGAAGCGCTCGATGAAGTCCTTGGTTTCCTGAATCATCTTCTGCTGTTCTTCGTACTGCTTCTGTTGTTGCTCACGGCGTTCCTTACGGAGAACAAGGTATTGCGAATAGTTCACCTTATAGTCATAGATGCGTCCCATTGTCACTTCGATGGTACGGGTGGTGATGCTATCGACAAACTTACGGTCGTGACTGATGACGATGACCGCCTTGGCACTGTTAATCAAGAAATCTTCCAACCATTGGATGGACTCGATGTCGAGGTGATTGGTCGGCTCGTCGAGCAGGAGCACATCGGGGTTCTGAAGCAGGAGCTTCGCCAACTCGATACGCATACGCCAACCGCCACTGAACTCGCTGGTCGGTTTGTTGAAGTCTTCGCGCAAAAAACCCAAACCGAGCAAGGCCTTCTCCACATCTTCCTCGAAGTGAGTGAGGTCGATGGCATAGAACTTCTCGCTCATCGTCGATACCTTTTCGATGAGCGCCATATATTCATCGCTCTCGTAGTCGGTACGTTCGGCCAGTTCCTTGTTGATGGCTTCTATTTCGGCCTCCATCTGATGCAAGTGGGCGAAAGCTTGCGATGCCTCCTCGAACACGGTGCGTCCGTCTTCGGTCATCAAGTGCTGCGGAAGATAGGCCACGACACAATCTTTCGGTGCCGTCACCTTCCCACGGGTGGGTTGACGAACACCTGCCAGGATTTTCAACAAGGTTGACTTGCCCGCACCGTTCTTTCCCATCAAGGCAATGCGGTCTTTTTCGTTTATCTGAAAGGATATGTCACTAAACAAGGTGGTGCCGCCGAACTCGACGGTCAATCCATCTACTGAAATCATACGTTATTTTTTCTTTTTTAATTGTTTGTCAATTACCGGCTTCACCAGAGCCTCCATTATCAGGTAAGCATCGGGATAAGGATGAACGCCGTCCTTGCTCAACCCTTCTTTCATCGCTCCCTTTGCATCACGCATTTCGGCATTGTAGTCCACATAAGGAATCTTGTTCGCTTTGGCGTATGCTTGGATAGCGACATTCAGTTCATCGACCTTTTGAGTCACGTTCTCTATGCTTTTGTTCCATCCAAAGCGGTCGTGCGGAAGAACGGAAGTCAGAATTACCTTGATGCCATTCGCCTTTGCCACTTCGGCCATCGACTTGATGTTGTTCAAAGTAAACGAAGGGTGATATGTGCCTGTGTTTTCGGCAATGTCGTTAGTACCTGCGTTTATCACCACAACATCCGGCTGCAATGCTATCACATCGGCTTGGAAACGAAGCAACATCTGGGGACTTGTCTGTCCACTGATTCCTCTACCATAATAATTGTTTTCCTTGAACCAGTCGGGATGTACACGTGCCCAGCCTTCTGTAATGGAATTACCCATAAAGACCACTCTCTTTTCCTTTTTCGCTTTCGCCGGCACTTCTTTATTGTCAGCTTCAAAGCGCTTGATGTTTGCTACCTTATAAAGGTCTGCCCGTTGGGCTTGCATAGCCACCGGAAGTGTCAGGAACAACCCGACAATCGCCATCACAAAAAATTTCTTATCCATCGTAATCTAATTTAAGAAGCCAATATCAAGATCAACAACTGTGCCGTAAGGATACGGAGGAACATCGTCACCGGATAGACAGTGGAATATCCTACCGCCGGAGCATTGCTACCAGTCACCTGGTTGGCGTATGCCAAGGCAGGAGGATCGGTGGTACTACCTGCCATCAAACCCATCAGCTTGAAGTAGTTTATCTTATAATAATACCGTCCGAACACGCCCATTATCAATAAAGGTATAGTGGTTATCAAGAACCCGCAACCCACATACAACAAGCCATCACCTTCGACCACCGTCTGTACAAAGTTGGCACCGGCCTTCACACCGACACTGGCCAAGAAGAGCGCAATACCGATTTCACGAAGCATCAGGTTGGCACTCATCGTAGTGTAAGTCACCAACTTCAGCTTATAGCCGAAACGGCCAATCAAAATAGCCACAATCAATGGACCACCCGCCAAACCAAGTTTCACCGGTGTAGGAATGCCCGGGAAAGCAATAGGCAAGCTACCGAACAAGATACCCAAGAAGATACCTACAAAGATAGTCACGATATTCGGATGGTCGAGACGCTTCAACGAGTTACCCATCAGATTAGACACACGTTCAACCGCATCCTGCGGACCTACCACCATTACACGGTCGCCCACTTGGAGAGTCAAGTCGGGAGAAGCGAAGATGTCCATACCTGAACGGTTCACACGAGTCACGTTCACGCCATAGATGCTGCTGAAATGCAATTCGCCCAAACGCTTGCCGTTCATCTTCGATTGGGTAACCAGGATGCGGCGCGACACCATCGGAGTATCCTGCTTCTTCCAATCCACCTCAATCTTCGGCCCGATGAATGCAATGATGGCCTCAGCATCGTCTTCGGCACAAACTACCAACATCTGGTCGCCCACGTGAAAGACTGTATCACGATTGGGGATGCTTACGTGTCCATTCTGAAGAATACGCGAAATGACGAAATCGCGTCCCATAAAATTCTTGACCTGCAACAATGTCTTTCCGTTCAAGGCCTCA
>JAFQBF010000164.1 GCA_017416735.1 Bacteroidaceae bacterium
TCGCTTTCACCCATCATCAGCTTGGCTTCTTCCAAGCCTTCGATGCATTGGATGTATTCCTTGCGAGCCTTCATGATGTCGCTCAAGTCCTTGTATTCCTTGGTGAGCTTCACGTAGCGTTTCTGGTCGGCAATTACGTTCTGGTCGGTGATAAGGGTCGATACTTCTTCGAACCTTGCCACCAATCCTTCAAGCTTTTCTAATATGTTGTTGTTATCAGCCATTATTGCTTATTTTCGATTGCATTCTATCCATGTAAATATACCGGCAAGAACGAAGATGGCAAGATAATACCATATCCAACGCTTCTTGGATATTGGCTTTGCTGAAGCAGGGCGATAATAGGTGCTTTCTACATGTCCGGCAGTCATACAACAAAGCATCGTACTCAAGTGTTTAAGGTACGGCCAGTCTAATTCTGAGGCGATATATATTCCTGCTGACGAAAGGAATATAACCGCAATCATAATCAAGCAACCTTTTCGTTCTTTTTCCATAATATTTTTATAGTGTCATTCTGAGCAACGCGAAGAATCTGAATAGCGATAGTGAATGTTATCAGATCCTTCACTTCGTTCAGGATGACACGGCTGGGGATTAGTATGTAAACTCACCAAATTCAGAACGGATAATCAATTCCTTCTTGCCGTCGCTTTCTTCGATGCGGCCTACCACCTGTGCGTCGATGCCGAAGCTCTTCGAGATAGCGATGACTTCTTCTGCATGTTCAGGCGACAAGTAAACTTCCAAACGATGACCCATATTGAATACCTTGTACATTTCTGCCCAATCGGTTTGGCTCTGTTCGTGGATGGTCTTGAACAAAGGAGGAACCGGGAAGAGATTGTCCTTGATAACACGGCAGTTGTCGCCCACAAAGTGAAGCACCTTGGTTTGTGCGCCACCCGAGCAATGCACCATACCGTGGATTTCCGGACGGAGGGCATCGAGCAATTTCTTCACTACCGGTGCATAAGTACGAGTAGGAGAGAGCACCAACTTACCGGCATCAATCGGAGAACCTTCTACGGCATCGGTCAATTTCAAACCACCGCTATATACCAAGTCTTCTGGTACACCGGCATCGTAGCTTTCCGGATATTTTTCAGCCAAGTATTTCGAGAACACATCGTGACGGGCACTGGTCAAACCGTTGCTACCCATACCGCCGTTGTATTCCTTTTCGTAAGTAGCTTGTCCATAAGAAGCCAAACCTACAATCACGTCACCCGGACGAATGTTGGCATTGTTGATGACATCGCTACGCTTCATGCGGCAAGTCACGGTTGAATCGACAATGATGGTACGAACCAAGTCGCCCACGTCAGCCGTTTCGCCACCGGTAGCATAAACGCCTACACCCATTTCGCGGAGTTCCGCCAAGAGTTCGTCGGTGCCGTTGATGATAGCTGAAATCACTTCACCCGGCACGAGAAGCTTGTTACGTCCGATGGTGGAAGAAACGAGGATGTTATCTACTGCACCTACGCAAAGCAAGTCGTCGATGTTCATGATAAGTGCATCCTGTGCGATGCCTTTCCATACGCTCAAGTCGCCTGTTTCCTTCCAATAGAGGTAAGCGAGTGATGACTTGGTGCCTGCACCGTCGGCATGCATGATGTTACAATACTCCGGGTCTCCTCCCAAGATGTCAGGGATAATCTTACAGAAAGCCTGTGGGAAAATACCTTTGTCGATGTTCTTGATGGCGTTGTGTACATCTTCCTTGGATGCCGATACGCCGCGTTGCATATATCTTTGGTTACTCATGAGTGATATGTTTTTTCAATTGAATATGCAAAAATAAGCATTATTTGTCAGATGACCTTGCGTTTTGAAGAAAACGTTTAGACGTTTTGAAGAAAACTCCTTTTTCTTTGAATTTATTCGATGGCTATCCCCATCTGTTGCATCAAGGAGCAAGCATTTATGTTTTAAGGGTGTTATTTCCGATAGTCGCAAAAGTTTAATTCATTGGTCAAGAATGAATATACATATCCGGGACTTTGATAATACAGCCCCGTTTCAACGTCCTGCAAGCGTGCGAAGGTTTCGGAGTTGTAGAGGGTTTCCATCGCTTTTTCTAAAGTATAGTCATAACCTTCCATAAGGAGTTGTATTAAATCAGCATACATATCCTCCTGCATCATTTTGATTTGTCCGGTTGTTAATTTCATAGTTTGGTGAGTTTTGATAACGCTAATGAGGTACCAAAGAAATATTGAAATGTGATTCCTTTGGCGTATTGTAGTTCTTTTACCAATTCTTCTATGGTGATTACTCCAGATTGATAACGACGGAGTTGGAAAGTGACACCATCATCGGCTATTGGTCCATATACGATGTCATAATGGTGTCTAGGATGTTGGCGTTTTATGTCTCTGTTCTCTAATACAAATTTTGCCCAATCGACGCTATAGTCATTGAATGATTTTACTTTTAATTCTTTGCTTGTCAATAAGGACTCGTCGAATTCGAATTCAGAAACACAAGGGGATCCTTGCATCAGTTGAAGGGTCTTTTGTTTGGCCATTCTCATCGCTTGATTTTTGTCTGCTGACAAATAAAATCCTTGTCCGAAATCTTTGTAAGGTTTGGATTTCGAAAGGTCAGGAGTTGAAATCTCGATGTTGGAACCATGATATAATCTCATCTTAATCCCCCTCCGTTATGACTGCACACTTGTACCATTGTATCTATCGCATCTTCAAAAGACAGTGTGTGAATTACATCATAGAAAGTAAATAGATGCGCCAATCCTTTGAAGCGTGACAGGTAATTGTATGCCTGTTTTTCCCCAATGCCGAACTTGTCTGCAAACTCGGCAATGAGTGCAATCGTGTATTTCAATTTGTTGGTTTCTTCTCGTGACATAAATGATTCTATTTTTCTCTACAAAGATACGTTCTTTTCGAAAAATATCAATATTTTTGCGGTGAAATCATTGAAATAATAACGTATGAGAAGATTTGTTTGCTTGATTATCTTGGTAAAGTTATTGGGTGTACTAGATGTTTATAGCCAAAAGAAAGAATCGAACTTTCAATTGATGGCAGACAGTTGTTATGTATATTTGGAGAAACAGGACAGTGTTTCTTTTATCAATACGCTATCTCAGCTTTATGAAGCATATCTTAAGGAAAATGATACCTATTATCAAATTTCTCAAAAGTTGGAAAGAATTCTGTTGGAAGATCAGAGTATTCGTTTATTGTACCTTGATGCTCGAAAAAATAAAGTGGAGCTTGTTGAATGTATACGGACTTATATGAATGAAATAGATAAAAGAAATAGCTTGTATGCTTTTTCTGTCTTGAAGGAGCATGGTTGGTTGACAACCGATGAAATTAGTGAAAGAGCAAATGAGGCTTTATTCCTGATTGTTCAACATTGCAATGATGAGGAGTTACAAA
>JAFQBF010000003.1 GCA_017416735.1 Bacteroidaceae bacterium
GAATATCTTGAAGAATCATCAGCATAAGGACAAGAAAGCCTCGATCAAAAGAAAAAGAATGAAAGCAGCGTGGGACGAAGATTATCTTAAAAGTTTACTAATAGCCTGGTTAAAAGCTTTTTAATTCATGCGTTTTCTCTGTTTTGTCTCTACATATAAGTTAATTTCAGCCACGGATTGCTTAATCCGTGACTGAAATCATACGATTTGTGACTTGGATTACATAATCCGTGTCTGAAATCAAAGAATACATCTGTTTCTTTTCAACTTTACGTGCAGAAGAAAAGCACTATTCTTCTTTATTCATCATGCAATGCCTCCGCCGGTTCTATCTTCATTGCCTGACGGGCAGGGAACCAGATGCCGAGGGCAACAATCAGCGCCAACACACATACCGCAACAAGGAAGCAACCGATGAAACGTCCTCCCGACACATCCATCAACGTATGGACGGTGAGGTCGCCCATCTGAATATTGAAACAGACAATCAAGGCAGGAACGGCAGCTACCAATAGCAACAACCAACCTTCAGTAAGATAATGCTTCAGAATCCCTTGCCGGGAACAGCCCATCGCCATGCGGAGGGCAATCTCACTCCTGCGCTTGTGGGTGCGGAACCAGAAGGTGCCGAGGATGCTCAGGAAGACATTGAACAGGAAGAAAGCAATGACGGCATACGTGGTGTTCAGATAATTCACCGTGCCTTGTTCGATGTCGAAGGCTTCTTTCATATCGGCATACGACTGGATGTAATCCATGTAGAACATTCCATGGTCGAGTACCGGCTGCATATCCTTGCGGAAACGTTCCTCGAAGCCTGCCACATGGTCGGGATGCACACGGATAGCCATGTGCTGCCAGAAAAGCGGATAAGGATAGGGAGTCGGCCGATAAAGGAACGGTTCGTATCGCTGGTATTCGTCCTGTTTGTGGTTGGGCAATACGGCTACTACCCTGTAATTCGAAATTCGACGATCGGGGAAAGGATTTCTCATTAACCTTGGATTGAAAAAGGTTTTTCCGATAATGTCTTTCCAGGAGTCACCGCACAACGAGTCTGCCAATTCCTTACTTACGGCGATGGGGGTCGGGACTTCTGAAGATTTCCATTTTTCAACATTCACTTCACCGGCTATTGGCTTCAAGTGGAACATATCGAAATATTCGGGCAGTACATAACGAACTTTGAATCTGATTACGTTCGAAGAATCTGTATGCAAGGCATAGCCATCAGTCATCACTTCATTGGTATAAGGTATTGTTCCATAATAATTGGACACCGCTTCCACTCCCGGATATTCCTTGATGACATTGTACAAGTAGGAGAAGTCTTCTCCAGCATTGCTGTTGTCCTTGTCGTTGATGACGTCCAGTGGCTTGCTTTCCAGTTTCAGGGTGAAGACTCTTTCCGTGTCGTATCCTTTCGGTTGCCAAGCAGCCCCTTCGTAATTATACACCAGGTCGATGGCATACCACAACAGCACGTTCACTACCATCAGTTCTACCCAAATCCATGCATTGGCACGGCGTTGGTTCCATATTTGATTCCAAATTGACTTCATCTTATTCTCCTCCTTTCAATGTGACTACAATATTTTTTCTCACTGCCAAGGTAGCCGGAAGCAGCACGGCCAGCAGATTGAATACCAAACAAACCAACAACACGATGATGAACAAATCGGGGCGGAACAGCATGCCCATATCCACCGAGATGCCCGAGAGATTGTTGATACCATCGCCCAACAGCCAAACCCTTCCTAATGAGACAAGGACATACGAGAGCAAGAAACCGAGCACGCCTCCTATCAGTGTGTTCACCAATCCTTCCGTGAAGAGGTGTCCGATAATGGACACATTCGATGCACCGTATGCCTTGCGGATGGCTATTTCTGAAAGACGGCTCTGCATCTGGGCATTCATCAGTCCCGAGATGCTGATGGCAGGCACGCCCAACAAGACCAGAACCAGAAGCGCATACACCAGACGTGCATCTACAGCGCTACCGCGGAAGAAGGTCTGCTCGGTATGCGTGTAGAGGTTCTGCATCTTGAATTGGTATTCTGTATGCTGGCTGTTGAGTATCTGTTCGCGGCGTTCCACCTCTTTGCGTATGTCTGCCGGCGAGGTGCCGGTAGCCAGTTTGAGAACACCCATCCGAGTACCGCGCAGATAGCCGGTTTCCCAATATCCGTAGGTCTGCTCTTCATTGGTCAGCGTGAAAGGTTGGAAAACGTCGGCATAGGCCGTTTGGAAGATGGAGCTGACATCTGCCACCACTCCAACCACCTTGGAAGGCATGAAGTTGATGAGCAGAGTCTTTCCGATGGCTTCTTCTGCCGAGCCGAAAAGTTGGCGTGCTATCCGTTCGCAGATAACCGTGCATCGGAAGTCGGGATTCATCACTGCCTCGTAATTCTTGTATTCGCTTTCCACTTCTTGTAAGGCACTTTTGCCCAGGTCGTACTCATCCTTGGTGAAAGGTCTTCCGGCTATGAATGGATAGTCGAAGAAAGAGAACCAATTGGGCGCTACCTGACGGACATAACACTTGTATCTGTCTGATGAGGCGGGCAGTGAGCTTACTCCTTTTTTGATAGGGGCATACCAAGTCGCATCTTCCACACCGGGCAGCCCCACGAACAATGCTTCGTATGCTGCACTTCCCATACCTTTATATGTAGTTGTTCCATCCGGATATTGGGTTGTCCCGGTATCGGTGTACATCAACCGTGATCGGTCGGTCTCGGGGGCAATGTCTGCCGCCCGAAATTCATAAATCATCACCACTACCATCACAAAGGCAATGGTCACCGCCGTCCCTATGATAGCCACCAAGCTATAGAAGGGATTCTGCCGGAGGAGGTGAATGGCTTGTAAAATCAGCTTTTTCATCTTTTTCTTATTTTAATGGTTATACTCTTGCCTTTCTTACAGCAAAAACTGTGCCAAAGACGTAAGTATCTGATAATGAACGAAAGTTCAAAAAAAAGAAGTGTCCGATATCGGACACTTAGTACGAAATCGGACACCTGACGTGTACGGAAATGGACAATTCCTCGAATTTCCATCTCCCTGCTATAACCAATAATGTATGAAAAACAATGTATTAATATTCAACTTTCGCAAGTAAAACGATGGAGATGATAGGGAGATAAATGTAGACAAAGGCCAATGTCATTCCATTTACTTTCTCAATCCCATTGCACTCATTGCACGGACATTATAACACGTTGAATATCAACATCTCCCCGTGCAATGTGCTTGTTTTTCGCATGTCACTGATGTCACTCGATTGCAAAAGTGACATCAGTGACATGGCATTTTTGCTTGTCATTACACGGTGATAGTTTGAAAATCAATAAGTTGCAATACTCGTGCAATGAGTGACATGAGTTTTCGGACGTTGAAAAAATCGCCTTCGCAAAAAATAAATACGCGAAGGCGAATTTTTATTTTGCGAAGGCGAAAAAGTGGAAAAACTTGAAGAAGAAATCTGAAAACATCTGCAACTTTTGAAAATTCTTCTTCAAGTTTTGGGCTGAATAAATATTTCTAAAAATTATCATTCAAAAAAATGAGTTTGACATGTGTCTTGTTTGAAATAGCATAAGAACAGACTTGCGGCACTCCAACCGATTGAAAATCAGCATAGAGTGCCGCAAGTGATAAAATGAAGCAAGTTCAATTCATATGCTTATTCAGCCTTAATCACAATCTTGCCAGCCTTCAAGCCCTTGCCTATGGCAGTCAAAGTGATGTCACCCGGCTTGCCGTTGGTCTGCACGATGGCGGTCATCATACCATTGAACACCTGCATCCGTGGTTCGTGGAAGAGTTCCAACGATACCGAATTGCCATTGGCACCGGCACGATAGAAACCTTCGCCCTTCACGCTATATTTAATCAGGTGTTGGGCATCCGGACAGAGATTGCCGTCCTTATCCACTACCTTCACGGTGATGAACGAGAGGTCGCGTCCGTCGGCCTTGATGGTTTGACGGTCGGCTTCCAATTCAATGTGATGCGGCTTGCCTGCCGTATGAATTTCCTTTTCAGCGACAGCTTCGCCCTTGTCGTTATAAGCCACTACCTTCACGGTGCCCGGTTCGTACTTGGTGTCCATCCACATCAGGCGGTAACGTTGCTGACGCTTGAAAGACATCATTGAAGTAGAGTCGGCACTGTTTTCCGGAGTGACGGTCAAGTCCTTGGTGCGCTTGCCCTGACTCTTGCCGTTGATGAAGAGTTCGGCACTCGGATAATTGGTATAAACGAATACCGGAGTCACTTCGCCTTCGCGTCCCGGCCATGTCCAGTGAGGAAGGATGTGGAGGGTTTCCACTTCCTTGTTCCAATGGCTGCGATAGAGGTAGAAGCGGTCTTTCGGCAAGCCCGCCAAATCGACGATACCGAACAATGAAGAGTGGCTGGGCCAATCGGTATAATAAGGAGTCGGTTCACCCAAGTAGTCGAAACCTGTCCATACAAATTCACCGATAGCCCAAGGCTTGTCTTCGTGCCAAATCCAGTCGTCTTCCGGCAAGTTCGACCAGTTACAGTATTCCACATCGTAAGAAGAAGATTGATGGTCGTCGTACTTCTTCATCCATTGACGAGTCACCGGGAACTTATACACCCCACGGGAGCTGACGGTAGAAGCGGTTTCGCTACCGAGGATAATCTGTTGCGGAAGTTTCTTGTAGTTTTCCAGATAACGGTGCGGACGGTAGTTGAAGCCAGCGACATCCATCGTGGCTGCATAATTATTATTGACCACGGCATCCGGGGCGTCCATCCCTTGTGTTACGGGACGAGTCGGGTCTTCGCGATGGCAGATGTCCTGCAACATACGCGAGAGCTTCGGGCCACGGTCGCCGTTCCATTGGTCGGGCACTTCGTTGCCGATGCACCACATCACCACACTCGGGTTGTTGCGGTAGTGATGAATCAAGTTCACCAAATCCTTTTCCACCCATTCGTCGAAAATCTTGTGATAGCCATTGCCCACCTTTGCACTCTTCCATTCGTCGAAGGATTCGAGCATCAACATCATACCCATTTCGTCACAAGCCTCTACCAACTCAGGAGCCGGCATGTTGTGTGAAGTACGGATGGCATTCACACCCATATCCTTCATGATGCGGATTTGGCGACGGATAGCGGCATCGTTCACGGCTGCACCAAGCGGGCCAAGGTCGTGGTGATTGCACACACCCTTGAACTTAGTCATCTTACCGTTCAAGAAGAAACCCTTTTCGGGAATGATTTCAAGGGTACGGATACCGAAGCGGGTGCTGTATTCATCGACCAAACGGTCACCTTCGTAAATCTTCGACACAGCAGTATAAAGATGAGGATATTCCACACTCCACAACTTCGGATTACGAACTACAAAGTCTTGTGCAAAGAGAGTCTCATCCAACTCATTACCCGGACGAGTATCGGCATTCACTTGTTTGCCTTCCGGATTCAAGATTTGGGTAGCAATGGTGTAATCTGAAATCTTCTTGCCCTTCGGCATGTGCCATTGAGTTTCCAAATGCACCTTGGCAAACTTGTCTTTCACCATCGGAGTCGTAACCTTGGTTCCCCAAGTCGGGACGTAAGCATCCTCGGTCACTACCAAGTGTACATTTCGATAAAGACCGGCACCCGGATACCAACGCGAAGATTCATTCTCGTTTTCCAATCGAACAGCCAATTCATTGATTTCACCAGCCTTCAAATAAGGAGTCACATCCAGATGGAATGAGTTATAACCGTATGGCCAATATCCGGCTTCCTTTCCATTGACATACACACGGGCATGGCTCATGGCACCATCGAATATCAGAGTAGCTTGCTTACCATCGGCAAACGAAGGGGCTTCGAAATCGAAACGATACCAACCTACTCCAACAAACGGAAGACCACCGGTACGTCCGGCATGTTCCATCGCTTCCTTCTGACCATCCTGTGCAATGGCCACATTCTGCTTGTCATTGTTAATGCTGAAAGGTCCGTAGATGGCCCAATCGTGAGGAACGGTCACGCTTTGCCACTTGGCATCATCATAACCGGCTTGTGAGAATTCGGCTTTGTCATCGCGAGTGAACTTCCAGCCTTTCTCCAAGAGTTGCTCGGTGCGGACTTGTGCCTGAAGTGCGGTTGCAATGCACAGGCCGCTTAGTATAGTAAATAGTTTTTTCATAAATATTATCTATTCATTTTTTGGCACGGATTACGCGGATTTCACGGATAAAAGAAATGCATACTTTCAATTAAACCGTGTTTATCCGTGTAATCCGTGCCAAAAAATATTATCTATCCATCGTCACAAAAGTGATTTCACCAGCGTTAATCAAGTCTTCGTGAGTAATGAGGTACTTGCCGTACTTCTTACCGTCAAGCTTGATTTCCTTGATGTAGTCACCCTTGCCTTCCTTCTTGATGACGAGCTTGTCCTTGCCCCAATACTTCGGGTCGAGCTTCACTACGATTTCATCGAATGTCGGAGTAGTCAACGTGTATTCAGGAACACCCGGACAATCCGGATAAAGACCCATCATGCTGAAAATAGCCCATGTGGACATAGTACCGGTATCGTCGTTACCCGGAATACCTGCCGGTTGATTGGTAAAGTGCTTAGCCAACAATTCCTTGATCAACTTCTGAGTACGCCATTCTTCGCCTTTGAAGCGGCTGAACAAATACGGATAAGCAATGTTCGGTTCGTTAGTTGGGTCATAGTTACCTTCATCGAATACACTCTGAAGCTTGTCAACAAACTTCTTGCTACCGCCCATCAACTTGGTCAAGCCCTTGATGTCATGCGGAATGAAGAAAGTATAGTTCCAAGAATTACCTTCGTGGAAACCTGGGCTCGGAGCAAAGTTGGCACCTTCCTTCGGGTCGAACGGTTCATAGAACTTGCCTTCCTTGGTAATCGGACGAAGTGTACCGAAGTCCTTGCAGAAGTAGTTCTTGTAACCCATCGAACGCTTGTAGAACAACTTGGCATCTTCCTTCTTGCCAAGAGCCTCAGCCAAGGTAAAAAGAGCATGGTCGGCTACATAATATTCCAACGCATGAGATACAGAGTTGTCATATTGGCTTTCCATCGGCACATAGCCCTTTGCCATATAGTCGTCATTGTCCGGACGCATCAAGTTGTCCTTGCCTGGAGTGGTAGCACTCTTGTACATCGCCTTGTATGCCAAGTTGATATCGAAGTCTTGCAAGCCCTTCATCCAAGTATCTACAATCACCGGAATAGCAGGGTCACCTTCCATCGTCAAGGTTTCCTGACCATAGAGTTCCCACTTCGGGAACCATCCGTGTTCTCTATACATACCCATCATGGTGTGAATCATATCCATCTGACGTTCCGGGTAAACCAAAGTCATCAGTTGGTGTACGTTACGGTAAGTATCCCACAAAGAGAATACGGTGTAACGGTTGCGGTTGGTAGTCAGAATCTTGTCACCTTCCATCTGCGGATATTGACCGCTCACGTCCTGAAGGATATTCGGATGAATCAAAGTATGGTACATCGCTGTATAGAACACACTCTTCTGGTCTTCTGTACCACCCTTCACACTGATGCGCTTCAAGTCTTCGTTCCACTTGTTGCGGGCTTCTGCACGGAGCTTTTCAAAAGTTGTACCGAACGGTTGTTCCTTTTCCAAGTTCAAACGGGCATTCTCGATGCTCACGAAAGATACACCGACACTCACTTCCACCACTTCGTTTTCGGTGGTATTGAACGAGAACCAAGCACCGACATCGTCACCGCTCATTTGCTTGGAATAACCTTTATAGAGTTTGTACTTGCCGGCAGTATTGTCCCATTGAGCTTCCACATCCATCGGACGCATCATTTTCCAGACACCGCGTTCAGCAGGTACCTTATTGATTCGCATCACGAAATAGATAGGGAATACAGCATCGGGCACATAGCAGAATGTACCGAGTGTCTTCACACCTTCTATTTCACGGTCGTTCACGAAACGGACGGTTGCACCGCTTTCATTGGTCAAGCCTTCGCCCAAGTTCATCAGGATGTTGCCTTGACCGGCAGGGAAAGTGAAACGTGCCAAGCTGGTACGCGGAGTAGCAGTCAATTCACACTTGATGCCATACTTGTCGAGCTTGTTGGTGTAATAACCCGGAGTAGCAGCTTCCTGGCTATATACACTACCATAGTTCTGATAGTCCACGTTCAATTCGCCGGTAGTAGGCATCAAGAGCAAGGAGCCCAATTCCGGACAACCTACCCCACTCAAATTTACATGGGCGAAACCGGTCAGATACTTGTTGTTGAACTCGTATGGAGTGGACCACCAAGTCTTGTCCTTGTTGATTTTATTCTCCGGAGCATCCCCCATCACATTGAACGGAGTGACCGACATCATGCCCTGCGGGCACAAAGCACCCGGATTGGTTGTACCATAATTAGTGGTACCGATAAAAGGATTCACATAGTCCACCGGTTCCTTCTGAGCCGAAGCCGAAAGCAATGTGAACAATGCCATCCCTGTCAAAAGAGTCTTTTTCATGATAGTCTATTTTTTATTTGATTACAATTTCATCTACAAACAAGAAGCCATTCAATCCCTTAGGACCGTATTTGGCTTGATAACGTACATAACGTGCCTTGGTCGGTTCACCTTCCCATCCGAAAGTCTTGAAAGTTACTTCATCGTCCTTCACCACTTCGTGGTCAATCTTGGCCAATTCGGTAAATGTCTCGCCATCTTCGGATACAGAAACGATAACCTGTGCCGGCATGAATACACCCGGGCCACAAATCTGCATAAAGTCTGCATTGACAGAACGGATTTCGGTCACTTGTTCCAAGTCGATGGTCAAGTCGAGACCTTTCTTGTCAATGAAACCTTGCCACAACTTGTCACCGTATGTCCAGCCACCACGGATACCGTTCACCAACGCATCATCACCACCGGCCGTATAACCCGGATAATACTTGGCACTATCAGCATAAACAACCTTCTTGCCGACAGCCAAATGTTCTACCGGCTTGTCAGCTCCCGGACGGTTACCCACTTCGTTCTTCAAGTCGAAAGTATTGTACCCCTTGGCACACAATTCTTCAACCGCCTTCAAGGCACGACCGTAGAAGTCTTCGTAATTCTTGTTGGCATCTGCACTCCAAGCGATTTCTGCCAAAGCCAAGATACGCGGATAAATCATATATTCCATATGTTCCTTGGTCGGGATATATTCAGCCCACAAGTTGGCCTGTACACCATACATCAACTTGGCCTGTTCGGGAGTAAACGATTCCGGTATCGGATTATAAGAATATACCTTACTCAAAGGCAAGTAACCGCCGATGGCTTCCGGTTGAGTATGAGGAGCATCCTGATAAGAGTCGAAGTAACAGAATTCGCCCGGAGACATAATGGCACGATGACCGCCTTCGATAGCCTTCAAGCCACCTTCCGTTCCACGCCAAGACATTACGGTTGCATTCGGAGCCAAACCACCTTCGAGAATTTCGTCCCAACCCAAAAGATTGCGTCCGTGCTTGTTCAAGAACTTTTCCATACGTTCGATGAGATAGCTTTGAAGTTCATCCACATCCTTCAATCCTTCCTTCTTCATACGAGCCTGACAAAGTGGACAGGTCTTCCAAGACTGCTTGCTGGCTTCATCGCCACCCACGTGAATGTATTCGGACGGGAAGATTTCCATCACTTCCAACAATACGTTTTCGAGGAACTCGAATGTCTTTTCGTTACCCACACAGAAGTCAGCCTGCTTATAAGGGATGTGTGTACACGACAATTCCGGATAAGCCGTTGTCACCTCTTCCGAATGCGACGGCATTTCGATTTCCGGAATGACGGTGATGTAATGCTTTTGAGCATATTCCACAATTTCGCGACATTGGTCTTGAGTAAAATAACCGCCGTGAGCGTTTTCATCACCTTCGTTCACATATTTGCGTTCACCATTCCACCAATCCTTCCAATTATCGTGTGTACGCCAAGCGGCAAAGTTGGTCAAACGAGGATACTTCTTGATTTCAATGCGCCAGCCGGCGGCATCGGTCAAGTGAAGATGCAAACGGTTCAGCTTGTAGTAAGCCATCGCATCAATCTGCTTTTTCACAAAGTCCAATCCGAAGAAATGACGAGACACGTCGAGCATCATCCCACGATATTCGAAACGCGGTTCATCGGTGATTGTACCGAAAGCCACCTTGTTGGCTTCGTGAGCCATCTGCAACAACGTCTGCACGCCATAAAACAAACCTGCGCCCGTTTTGGCCCGAACCTCTACACCTTTTGAAGTTGCAGTCAAGACATAACCTTCCGGACTTTGCACACCCGGCAATTCGGCTACCTGCTTCAAAACAACCGCATTGGCCTCAGGAGCTTCTGAAGCAACGGCCAACTTCAACGGAGAAGCGGCCAAGAACTCTTGCAGAATCTGCTTGTCGGCATCAGGAGCTTCCACCCATAACCGGGTCTGTTCATTCACAACAAATGCTCCACCTTGAATCTCTGCCTTCAAAGGCACAGGGATGATGGAGAGTGTTTCCTTGGGTTGTTCACAGCCGGAAAAAAACAAGCTCATCAACAAACCCACCATTATAAATAGTTGCTTCATTGTCACTCTATTTTAATTCTGTTAATATCTTTCGTACGGATACCTGGCTTCAATTCACCGTTGATGATGTAATAAGCTTCTCCATCGGAAACAAAAGCCGCACCGGCACGGGCTCCTTGTTCGTAATCGCCCAAGCAAGTCCATTGGTCTGCCTTCACGTCATACTTCAGCAACTTGCGGTTGAACTGATACCATTCCACCGGACGCGACAAATATTCCTTGCCTTTGTGAATGCCTTGCAAAGCCTGCAAGAAGATGTCCTTGTTTACTCCTCCAGCGCAAAGAACGGCATCCTCTCCCATCGGAAGAGCCACACCGCCACCCAACGAAACGGCATTTCCCGCTTCATCCGTCGGAGTAGCCACCTGCTTCCATTCCTTCGTAGCCGGAGTATAGGCATAGCCATCCACTGACAGAGTCGCTTCACGACCTTCGTCAGCCGTAGAGAAACCTCCCCAGACATAGATTTTTCCTCCTTGTGCAACACAAACCGGTTGCACTCTCGGATTTCCCGGCACAGGTGTTTCTTCCTTCCAACCTTCATCCAAGCTTTCAAGATTCAATGAATACATAGCCGAAGAAGGTACTCCATTCACGTTACCGCCTACTACATAGAGGGAACTTCCCAACAAAGCACCATACATATTGTCGATGGTCACCGGCAAAGAAGGCAATGTATCCAATACCGCTACACCTTCCTGTAAAGACAAACGATAGACATCCGCCAAACTTCGGTCGGCCGTATTTCCACCGACCAAAATCAATCCGTTATCCGTTGCTACCGTCACTCCGTATGCCGAAGCTTCCGGCAACTGTCCCACCTTCTTCCATTGAAGTTCGGTAGAAGCAGACAAAGGAGTGGTGTAAATGCCGTCATAAAAGACTTTCTTTCCGCCATCGGCCACCGGGATATGCGGGAAATTACATCCTCCCGCCATCACCAACTGACCATCCAACACCCCTACATATAAAGCAGAAACTCCCTTCAGAAAACAAGAGTCTTCTGCAGGGAATCCGTTCATCTTCTCAATGGAAAGTGTCGGGGCATTTGAAGCAGTAGGGTGACATGCCCCCATAAAGAGCATGCCACCTACCAACATAGCAATAAATGTAATTTGTTTGATTTTCACTTATCAATTAATTTACAGTGATTTCATCAATAAATACAAATGACTGATGACCTCTACCACCGTGCCAGTTAGGCAACTTGTGTTCCGGCTGAACATATACCTTAATATATTGTGCCTTCACCGGTTCGAAAGTCAAAGTATGGTCATAAATCTTGTTCGGATCATCCAAGGTCATTTCTTTATATTCTTCCTTGGCAATTTCCTTGAAGTTCTTGCCATCTTCCGAAATAGCTACAGAGAACTTACGTGCATCGAACACCCAGTCACCCTTTTCTACCAATGTGGAGATAGAAACAGAGCTGATTTCAGTAGGTTGTTTCATATCGATAACAGCTTCCATATCGTTCTTGTAGAATGCAATCCAACGACCAGTCTTATAGTTGAAGTTACCCTTCAAACCATCGAGCAATACACCTGCACCTTCGAATGCATATTGAGGATTAATCGGTTGCAACATCGTGATAGGCTTGAAGCTGGCCTTATGAATCTTCACTTCTTCAGTAAAGATACGAGTTTCACCTGTCGGACGGATACCCTTTGCCTTGATTACACAACTTTCCTTCAATTTCAAAGTACCTTCGTACTTAGTAGAGGCGGCAGTAGGTTCTGTACCATCCAGAGTGTAATAAATCGGACAGTTGTCGATAGTCTTGAAAGTTACATCCAATACTTCTTCTTCCGTATTAGGAACCAGACGGGCAGTGATGTCGAATGCGTGAGTAGCATAATTGTAGTTCTTCACGTCATACAAGCTTGTCAACTGCGGCAAGCGGCTCAAGAAGTTTTCATAATCCTTCTTGTCGGCAGCACTCCATTGGATTTCTGACAAGGCAGCCATACGCGGCAATTCCATATATTGAACATGGGCAAGTGTTGCGATGTATTCTACCCACAAGTTAGCCTGTACACCGATGATATACTTCTGCTCTTCCGGAGTCAAAGACTTCGGCATAGGTTCATACTTATATACATTTTCCAAAGGCAAATAACCACCGATAGCCAACGGTTCATTGTCAATATCCTTAGTCTGATAATAGTCAAAATACAAATAAGTATTCGGCGACATAATTACGTTGTGCTTTTGCTTGGCAGCTTCGATACCACCGCCTTCACCACGCCATGACATCACGGTTGCGTTAGGAGCCAAACCACCTTCCAATGTTTCGTCCCAACCAATCATCTGACGGCCCTTGCTGTTCAAGAACTTTTCAGCATGGTTGATGATGAAGCTCTGCAGATATTCTTCAGCAGTATGCTTGCTGTCACCCTTGATACCCAACTCCTTGATACGAGCCTGGCATTTCGGACATTCTTTCCAACGAGTCTTCGGACATTCGTCACCACCTACGTGGATATATTCAGACGGGAAGAGTTCAACAACTTCACCCAAAACGTCTTCGATGAACTTCAACACTTCGTCATTACCTGCACAAAGGACATCATCAGATACGCCCCACTGAGTCCACACTTCGTACGGACCACCTGTACAGCCCAATTCCGGATAAGCGTGCAAAGCACCCTGCATATGACCCGGCATATCAATCTCTGGGATGATAATGATGTGCTGATCAGCCGCATACGCAATGATTTCCTTTATTTGTTCCTGAGTATAGAAACCTTCGTGAGGAATACCGTCATACTTGCCCGAATTACGGCCAATCACAGTTTCCTTTCTCTTAGAAGACTTTTCTGTCAATAACGGACGACACTTGATTTCAATTCTCCAACCCTGGTCGTCTGACAAGTGCCAGTGGAAACGGTTGATGTTGTGCAAAGCCAACATATCGATGAAGCTCTTCACTTCATCCACTGTAAAGAAGTGACGGGAAACATCCAACATAGCACCACGATAAGAGAAGCGTGGAGCATCGTTGATTTCAACGGCCGGCAAAGATACGTTGATACCTTGACCAGCAGGAATAGACTTACGCAAAGTCTGGATACCATAGAATACACCAGCTTCAGATCCACCATTGATAACCACCTTGTCAGCAGAAACAGTCAACTGATAGCCTTCCGGTTGAGCTTCATTCGGAGTTACCTGAAGAATAATGCCCTTACCTTCTGTACCGGCTTCTACACTCAGCGTGTTACCTGTCAATTCCTTTACATAGTCTGCCAAGAACTGAGCGTTCTTCTGCATCTTTTCATTACCTTCCGGATACAAAACCTTTGTACCATTAGCCAATGTGAAAGCACCATCCTGTCCCATCACGATTTCCTGTGGGATAGGAATAATCTGATAGTTTGCTTCTTTTACTTCCGACGAGCAGGAAAAAAGCATACAACCTGCTGCAAACAAGCCTGCAAGGCCCATCAAGTTTTTCTTCATAATGAGTAGATTAATTATTTAATTATACCTTTTAAATGTCTTATCTTAAGCTCAACCGGCTTACCCTTCTTGATTTCATCCGATGTAATGACAATCTTCTTGGTTTGTCCCGGAAGCAAGTCGAAGAAATTGTCCGTGAAACGTGCTCCCTGATACGGAATCTCCACAAAGATGTCACGTGCCAACTGCTTGGCAGACAATGACACTTCACACTTGCCATCCATTGTCTTTACCTTGAAAGAAACCTTTGCCTGCGGCAATTCCTGATCTTTCGGATAATTGAAGTAATAGATTTCTTCTGAAAGCACCTTACCCTTCTGGTCCTTCAAGGTCATCAACAACAATGTATTGGTCGGTTGGGTAGCCAATTCATTATAAACTTCCTTATGGAATACGGCAGACGCATTAGCCGGCACTTCACCCTTGACAATTTTCTTACTCAGCACCTTACCATTGAAATCCATCAACTTCAGTTGCAATGTCGCATTCTGATATGCTTGCAAATCATCAGAGAGTGTATAGATACAAAGGTCATCACCTTCCTTGAATGCATTGAGCAATACAGGTGCAAAAGCCCGTTGGCTTTGATAGTGCATCGCCTTCCAGTTACCATAATAGTCGATACTTGACCAAGAAACCACTGGCCAGCTATCGTTCAACTGCCAATACAAGCTACCCATACAATACGGGCGATTACGACGATGGGCTTCGATGCCGTGACGGATACCGAATCCTTGCAAAACCAATCCCTTATACACCAATTCTTCAAAATCTTCAGGAACATCATAATACAAAGCCATTGTCTTCTTAATCAAAGCATTACCGATGGTCGCCTTCTGATGAGCATTCATCACATCCGATTCAAGAGCATAATCCTTCGGCTCAGCAAAAGTAGCAATGGTTTTCATTTCCGGGAAAGCCTGGAAACCATACTCACTCATAAATCGAGGAAGCTCCGTATCCAAACTTTCAAAAGGCTTCTGACCATACCAAGTACCCCAGTTATGGCTATCCGCAATCTTCCAGCTGTGCGGACGTCCCCAGTTGGCTTCGTATGGAGAACCGTGCATATAGAAACGGTCAGCATCCAATTCTTTCACGATAGACGGAAGCAACTGATGGAAAAGCTTATTGTAACCTTCCTTCATTTCTTCCCAAATAGCTGGATTGCTATACTTCTTATCCCAGCCCCAATAACGCATACCTTCGTAGATTTCATTATTACCGCACCACATCGCTAAACTAGCGTGACTACGCAGACGCTTGATGTTATATTCGGCTTCTTCCGACACACGACGCAAGAAGGTCGGGTCACTCGGATAAGTCGTACAAGCAAAAATGAAGTCCTGCCAAATCAAGATACCCATTTCATCGGCTGCATCATATAGACGATCATCTTCATAGATACCTCCACCCCATACACGAATCATATTGTGGTTTGCATCCTTTGCGTCTTTCACCAACTGATAGTAACGTTCGGTTGTAATATTCGGAAGCAAGGCATCGTCTGGAATCAAGTTCGAGCCCTTGGCAAACATCGGTTGGCCGTTCACCACGAAATAGAAAGACTTACCATCCTTGTCATCTTCCATCACGACCTTGATGGTACGCAAACCTACCCGTTTCTTTTCTGAAGAAACAACTTTACCATCTACTTTAACCGCAATTTCAAAATCGTACAAAGCAGCTTCGCCCCAACCATTCGGCATCCACAAGTTCGGATTGGCAATTTCTACCGGCATACTCACCTTGTTGCATCCAGGTTGCAACGTTATGGATTTCTGCTCGGTCACTTTCGAACCATCCTTGTAAGAATAAGTCAGCACAACTTCTGCCTGCTGAGGAGCACTTGCCACACTCTTCACTTCCAAGATATTGTTTACCTTAGCCAAATCCTTGCTGACGGCTTCTTGATGTACGAAATAATCTTCAATGCGGGCTGCATCGTACAACTCCAAAGTCACCGGACGCCAGATACCACTGGTAGCCAGACGGATACCCCAGTCCCAGCCATAGCTATATGGAGCCTTACGGCTATAAATGCTGACACGTGTCTTGCTGTGGTCATTGTCCGCCGGATACTCAAATCCATCCGTTTCCCATTGTGGCAATCCGACCTTAATGGGAGAATGAAAATACACCTGTAAGCGGTTTTCACCTTCACGCAACACGTCCTTCACCGGCAATTCATAACCTACAAACATATTATCTGCACGCTTTAACAACGAACCGTTCAAATAAACATCTGCGTATGTATCCAATCCTTCAAAATTCAAGGTAGCTGCCTGACGAGCCAACTGTTCCTTTGTTAGGGTAAAGGTGGTCTTGTATTGCCAGTCTTCCTTTTCCACCCATTGCACCTTTTCTTCGTTCATACCGAAGAACGGATTAATCAGCTTGCCGTTGTCAATCAAGTCCTGATGGACAGTTCCCGGAACAGTGGCAGGCAACCACTCTCCTTTACCTACCTGAGAGAACTCCCAGCCCTTATTCAGGCAAATTCTCTCCGGTTCTTTGTTTTCCGTTGCACTCAGCAACATCGGAAATGCGCCGAGCAACATCATTGTCAATAGTTTTTTCATATAGTATTATCTTTATATTATTCCACATCCGAACGGAATGTCGATGCAGGAAGTCCTGCTCCATTTACCAAATTTGCCCTTGTGAACGGTTGCCAACCATAGCGTACAATCTTCGGTTCCTTCACCTTATCACTCCAGACTTTCACCTTACTACCTTCTACTACGGCTTTGGCCGGATAGAATACCTGGTCTTCACCAGCAATTTCGAATGTGCGAAGTTCTTTTCCTTCTGATGCCTTCATTCCTTCTGCATAGTCAAAGGAAACCATCGCTACATTCTTATTGAAAGAAACTGATTGATAAAGAGGTCCTGAAGGTACGATACGATGACCGTATGTCTTGTTCAAAGCCCAATAAGCCAAACGTTCGCCCACTTCCTGCTTGCGGGTAGGATGCACATCCAGCGAATCTCCTCTATCTGTACATACAGCCATACCCGTGTTAGGTATTTCCTCCATCAAACGGCGTTGGCTGTCACGGAACCAAGGCCAAGACGGACGGTT
>JAFQBF010000165.1 GCA_017416735.1 Bacteroidaceae bacterium
GGTATCCTCTGCGGAGCCACGACCAACACGCCCGCCCTGGGTGCCGCCCAACAGACGTTGAAGCAACTGGGCGAGCCTACAACGGGCGCCGCCCTGAGTTGTGCCATCACCTATCCGTTGGGAGTTGTGGGCGTTATTCTCGCTATGATTGCCGTACGCAAGCTGTTCGTCAGAAAACAAGATATCGAAACGGCCGAATCCGAAGGCAACGACCAAACGTACATCGCCACATTCAAGGTACGCAATCCCGCCATCTTCGACAAGAATGTCAAGCAAATAGCCGAATGGTCGCAACGCAAGTTCGTCATCTCCCGTCTATGGAGGGAAGACAAGGTAAGCATCCCGACTTCGGAAACCATCCTGCAGGAAAACGACCGTCTGCTGATAACCACCACAGACAAGGACGCTGCCCACTTGACCATTCTTTTCGGCAAGCAGGAGCCCGAGGACTGGAACAAACAAGGCATTGACTGGGATGCGCTGGACAACAAGCTGGTGTCCAAGGACATCGTCATCACCCGTCCCAGCCTCAACGGCAAAAAGTTGGGTTCCTTACGCCTCCGCAACACATACGCCATCAACATCAGCCGTGTTACCCGTAGCGGTATCCGCCTGTTGGCCACCCCGGGGCTTGTCCTTCAATTAGGCGACCGTCTGACCATCGTAGGCGAGACGAACGCCCTTCAAGAAGTGGAAAAGGTATTGGGCAATGCCACCAACACGCTTCGCGACCCGAACTTGGCCGCCATCTTCATCGGCATTGTCTTGGGACTGGTTCTCGGTTCCATCCCCATTGCCATCCCCGGTATCAGCACTCCCGTCAAGTTAGGATTGGCCGGAGGCCCCATCGTCATCGGTATCCTCATCGGAAGTTTCGGTCCCCGTTTCCGCTTAGTGACCTATACCACCCGAAGCGCCAACCTGATGCTCCGCGGCATCGGGCTTTCGCTCTACTTAGCCTGTTTGGGACTGGATGCCGGTGCCCATTTCTTCGAGACCGTGATGCGTCCCGAAGGAGCCTTATGGATAGGCATCGGCTTTGCCATCACATTCATCCCGGTTGTCCTGATGGCACTTTTCGCCCTGCGCGTCAGCCGTCTCGACTTCGGAAGCACCTGCGGAATGCTGTGCGGAAGCATGGCCAACCCGATGGCGCTGAACTATGCCAACGAAACCCTTCCCGGAGACAATCCGGCAGTGAGTTATGCCACGGTATATCCGCTGTCCATGTTCAGCCGGGTCATTATAGCTCAAATCATATTAATGTTCTTTTTATAACCCATAAGACATGAAAGCACATACCACCATCACACCGGAAATGATACAAGAAGACATGCGTTACTTGCAACTCTTGTCACGCAGCTTCCCAACCATAGCAGCCGCCAGTTCGGAAATCATCAATCTGGAAGCCATCGTCAACCTGCCCAAAGGAACCGAGCACTTCCTGGCCGACCTGCACGGTGAATACGAAGCCTTCCAGCACGTGCTTCGCAATGCTTCGGGTGCCATCAAACGAAAAGTGAAGGAACTTTTCGGCGACAGCCTCAGCGACACCGAAAGAAAAGAACTCTGTACGCTTATCTATTATCCGGAACAGAAGCTCCATTTAATCAAGTCTGTCGAAAAGGATTTGGATACCTGGTATCTGACCACCTTGAACAGACTGGTAGCACTGTGCCAGAACGTTTCTTCCAAATACACCCGCTCGAAGGTAAGAAAAGCCTTGCCGAAGGAATTCTCTTACATCATCCAGGAACTCTTGCACGAAAGCACCATCCTGCCCAACAAGCAGGCATACGTGGGAGTCATTATGGACAGCATCATCAGCACCCGCCGTGCCGACGATTTCATCATCGCGCTCTGTAACCTGATACAGCGGCTCACCATCGACATGCTCCACATCCTGGGCGACATCTTCGACCGCGGACATGGCCCTCACCACATCATGGACATCCTTTGCAACTATCATAACTGGGACATCCAATGGGGGAACCACGATATTCTTTGGATGGGGGCAGCTGCCGGTAACGACATCTGTATAGCCAACGTGGTGCGTTTCGTGACCCGCTTCGGCAATACCGGCGTATTGGAAGACGGCTATGGCATCAACCTGTTGCCGCTTGCCACCTTCGCGATGGAAACCTATGCCGACGACCCGTGCGCCCTGTTCGGTCTCCGTCCGGTACCCGGTGAAACCATCAGCAACCCGAAGACCCTCCGTCTCCTGGCACAGATGCACAAGGCCATCAGCATCATCCAGTTCAAGCTGGAAGCCGCAACCATCAGCCGACGTCCCGAGTTCGAGATGGACGACCGCATGCTGCTGCACCGCATCAACTACGAAGAAGGCACCATCACCATCAACGGATGCGACTATCCGATGAAGGATTGCAACTTCCCGACCATCGACCCGCTGAACCCTTACAAGCTGACCGAAGAAGAAAAGGAAATTGTAGAGAAACTGCACCGCTCGTTCGTAGGCAGCGAAAAACTGCAAAAGCATATCCGCTACATTTTCCGCAACGGATGCATGTACACCATCACCAACTCCAACCTGCTCTTCCACGCCTCCATTCCGCTCAATGCCGATGGAAGCCTTCGTGAAATCGAGATTCAAGGCAAGAAGTACAAAGGAAAAGCCTTGCTCGAAAAGGTGGGACACCTCATCCGTACCGCTTACTTCATGGAAGAAGACAATGAAGAAAAGCGGTTCGCCATGGACTATGTATGGTACTTGTGGTGCGGCAAGGACTCCCCTGCCTTCGACAAGGCCAAGATGGCAACCTTCGAGCGCTACTTCTTGGACGACAAGGAATTACACAAGGAAACCAAGGGCCACTATTATACCCTTCGTAACGACGAAAAGATATGCGACATGATTCTGGACGAATTCGGTGTGGAAGGCAAGCATCGCCACATCATCAACGGCCATGTCCCTGTAAAGACACTGAAAGGCGAAAACCCCATCAAGGCCAATGGCAAGCTGATGGTGATAGACGGCGGCTTCTCGAAAGCCTATCACCTGGAAACCGGTATTGCCGGCTATACCTTGGAGTATCACTCCCGTGGTTTCCAATTGGTACAGCACGAACCGTTCACCTCCATGCAGAAGGCCATCGAAGAAGGTCAGGACATCAAATCGACCACACAGATTGTCGAACTCAGCTCCCAGCGTGTCATGGTGAAAGACACCGACAAGGGCCGCGAACTATGCAGACAAATCGAAGATTTGAAGAAGCTTCTGGCAGCCTACCGCATCGGTATGATTAAGGAAAGAGTGGTTTATTGATATTATCGTTCAAAAAGTAAAAAGGGGCTTCATGCCCCTTTTTACTTTTCTCATCTCCTCCAACCATTCCTTCACTTCCTTCCTCATCTGCCGGATAGCCGTCGATTCTACCTTCGCTTCCTTTTCCTGCACCATCTTCACCGCCCATTCCAGCTTCTCCCTTGGGAAGATTTCGGGATGCTCAGCATACAGCTTCGCCAACAGATAGTAAGGATAGATGCGGTTCGGCAATCGGTGGGTGGAGCGGATGAACCAATGCTCCGCCACCTTCGGTTGTCCCATTGCCTGAAAGTTCTTACCGATGATGTTCAGCACCATCGCATCACTGCTCACCTTCATCGTTTCCTTCAGAAGCTCCGTCGAAGCCCACCACTTGCCTGCCTTGTGAAGCGCATGAGCCTCTGCAAACATCCGCCGGGCATCCTTCACAGGACGATGTCCCGTCGCATAAATGCCCAAGCCAACGCCCAATACCAAGGCCATCACCTGCACCCACACCTTCCGATGCCCCATTGCGCAAGCCACCAACAGAGCTAAAAAGGACAGGATGAATTCTAAGAACTGGAACGGATAGGAGGCAAAGGCAAA
>JAFQBF010000027.1 GCA_017416735.1 Bacteroidaceae bacterium
CTGGATGATACCTTCCTTCACGTTCAATGTCAACTTACAAGCACCCTGCTGAGGAGCACACCAACCAATACCGTGTGTCAAACCAGAGATGTCCTTGATTTCTTTAGATTTTACCCACTTACCTTCTTCAGGAATTGGAGCCGGTCCATGGTTAGGGCCTTTCTTTACAACACACATGTGTTCAACTTCGTGTGAATAAATCATGATCTTTACGTTTTTATTAGTAATAAAAAATTGTTCGTAACCACAACAAATCGGGCATAAACCCAATTCAGCTACAAAGTTAATGGTTTTATTCTTTTTTGCAACTTGTTAGCAGATACTTTTTTAAAAAGTTTTTTCTTTTCCTGCGAAAGGCTTATCTTTGTGCCGAAAACGTGCTGATGTTTTCAATGAAACGCCTTCGCGTTTTTTTAATTCGCCTTCGCGAATTAAAAAAACGTGGGCACGTGTCGAACTGAATATAAAAGTTGCTTATGGAAACAATCAAGATATCGGACGAAGCCCTGCGCCGTGGGGCAGAAGAAGGAATGGACGGATTCCTTCAAGTGTTTATCGACAAGTATCTCGAAGTGACGGGGGGGGTCATCGATGCCACGACCATGCCTTTGCTCAACGGTCACCAACACACCCTGTTGGGATATCACATTCTGCGCGAGGAACTGAATGTGGGCGGATTCGTACAGCTCATCCAGAATGGTTACGGTCCTTACATCTTCGATAATCCTTTCGCGAAGGCTATGCGACTCTTCGGCTTGAAGGACTTTTCGAAGCTCATCTATGCCGCCAAGAAAATTTACGATGCCAACAAGGCGGATTTGGAGAAGGAGCGTGATGATGATGAGTTTATGGCTATGTACGAGCAATACGAGGCTTTCGACGAGTTGGAAGAAGAATTTATGGAAACGGAGGAATTCATCACCGCCAAGCTGGCCGAGTATGTGGATGAGCATATCGAGCTTTTTGGCGAAGTGGAATAAAGAAAGGGGAGATATTTTCAGTATCTCCCCTTTCTTTTTATCTTACAAACCATTTCTTGAAATAAGCTACCGCCAATACACCCAGGCCTGCTGCCAAGCAGATGGATGAGAACAATAATCCATAGCCATTGACGAAGGCCACCGGTGCAAAGGTGATGAGCGAAATCTCCACCGGTGCAATGAACAGATAAGCCAAGGCATAGCTGTCCAGGCATCGGCTCTTCATCTTCGGGTCAACCACTCTCAGAAGTGCGATGCCCATGGCCATCGTGCCGGTAAACCATCCCCAAGTGAAGAGGGATTTTTCGAACCAACATTCCCTCATCAGCTTCCGTGCCATTACGAATACATATATAAAGGTAAAGAGCAGTCCCGATAAAAGCAGGATGGCAAGCGGAACGATATACTCGACCACTACCGACAACTTGATGGAGGCAATGCCGAATGCAACCAGAAAGTCGGTCATGGCACCGCTGATGTGACCAACTGTTTGCGGACAGATGGATGCTGTAACTCGGGTGCGGTCGAACACCTTCTTTAATAAAATGCCTGCCACGAATGCACAACTGAAAACCGGAAGTTCAAAACCTGGCATGAAGTAAGCGGCTATCTTGCTGATGCCATAACCTCCCAAGGCGATGGCGCACACCACGGCCAGGTTGAAAGTCAGCGAGTCAATGGAGATGGATGAGCAAGTGCTTTGTCCCATACTTTCACGCTTTTCCTCGGGCAAGAGGCCGGTACGGAGTTCGCTGGGAAGGTCATTGTAATCGGCAAGGAATGCCGTATGTTTGTTCTTGGCTCCCCATTTCACGAAAACTAATCCAAGGATGACGGCGCTTACGATTCCTGCGGTGGCTGCTGTCATGGCTAAAGTCAGGATTTCGTCATGCCCCAGTTGCCCGAAGGCTTGTCCGATGGCGGCAGCTGTGCCATGTCCGCCACAAAATCCGCTGGGCATCGTAATGCCGAAAGCCGGATTCAATGGCCAGATTTGGTTGAGCACCAGCAAGCCCAACAATCCTCCGAATGCCCATTGAAGCAGGAGGCCGGCTTGTGAATAACTCCACATGGAACCTATCTCGGCGTTGTTTCCTTGCGCTTTCTGTGAGGTCAACGGCAAAGCTCCGAAAATGAAGGCAATCAAGATGCCGGCGTATGTTCCCGTTTGTGTGGATAAGGGAAGCACGTCGAATCCGTGAGGCCCTAATGCCAATCCGATGAAGCCTGCCAGGAGGCTGGGGGGGATGAAGAGTTTCTGTATCCATTTTATCTTGACTCGCATCAGTTTCCCGATTAGAAGAAGAAGGGAAATGATGCCTATATCGACAAACAATGTCCAGGGGGTAAATGTGTCCATAAATAATCGCTTCTCTTTATTGTTATGTATTCGCCAAAGATAAGACTTTTTTTTGAAAGCTAAGCGATGCCGGACAAGGATTATATAAAAAAAGCTCAGCTGTCAAGCTGAGCTTTTGATGTATGGATGTATTTATTAATATGCAACTGGTTGGAAAAGGTCCTTGGTGGCCAATTTGCATCTGCCAACTTCGGTTAATCCTGGAGAACCGATGAGGTCGTGCGAACCTAAATTTGCTTTCAATACCAAATTGATACTGTCTGCTTGGAATTCGTTATACACTTCTTCCGGTAGGTCAAAGCTGAATACACTTTGGGCTTGTGTGTATGAGTATTCCTCGTTGGAGTTGAAGTACACATTCAGGGTAAGTGTATTGTTTGTGGCATCCACGTCATTAGGGTTGTAATATAAATTCATCTTTGGGCTGGTCTTGCCGTCATAAACAATTGTCATTTCTGCATTGACGTATCCGTTGATTGCCCAGATGTTTTCGTTTACGTAATTGATTTGGCCGTTGTTCTTGGAAATCAAAGTGTCAGCTTCTGCTGTTGCAGGGTTCGGGTTTCTTCTGATTGTGCCATAAGTCGGAAGAGGGATGTTGGCATAATAATCCTGTACCAAATTGATGTCGTATGTCTTGCCCGGGAGCAATTGCGTTGTCGTTTCGTCATTGACCAGTTCGAAGGCAACAAAAGCGCGTTTTACATTAGAGGTGGCCAATCCTGGCAATACAGCTTGAATACTGGCTGCAGTAGGTTTTAATGTACAGCCGACATCGTCATGGAAGGTGTAACCAAAACCGCTACCGCCGGTAATGGTAACGTAGGAACGGAATCTATTGCCGTAATCATCATTGCCACTGTCCAAGCAGGAACTGAATGTGAACACGGATGCCAAAGCAATCAAAAGCGTAGAGAATTTCAATGTTTTCATTTCTTTAATTATAATTTTTTATGTTGATGGTGCAAAAATACACAAAAGAATTGAGTCGTGAATGAAAATTCAGGACTTTTAATGTTTAAATGGCCGAAGTGAGTAAACATTGCGTCTCGAATGGTTATTTTTAACTTTTATTTTGAATAGAGGATAGGAGGAAATTACATTTGGCGGAAAGTGTAACGAGTTATCGTATTTTTTTTATACCTTTGCAAATTGTCTAATGAACATTTAAAAAGGATTGAACATTGAATTACAAGGAATTATTTAATAGAGCTGTTTTGTTGATTTCTTCACCTGCCAAAGCATGGGCGGACATTGCGTTTGAGCATGACCGGAAGAAAGTAATGAGTGAGTTTGTCTATCCGATGATAGGCTTGTGCGGTTTGTCGGTGTTTATCGGAACTTTCATAGGCAATACGGCAGGGGTTTCCGCTTTTCATTTTGCGATGACCCGTTGTTGTGCTACATTCGTGTCGTTGTTCGGCGGTTTCTTTTTAGCTTCTTATCTAACCAATGTATTGGGTAAGCAGCTGTTAGGACGGGGCGAAGAATTGGAATTGAATCAACAGTTCGTTGGATATGCGATGGTAGTCACATTTTTGCTGGATGCCATCAGCGGATTGTTTTCCATTTCCCTTCTTCGTTGGGTGTTGCAGTTTTATACTGTATTTGTGACATACGAGGGGGCACGTACCTTGATGGAGGTAGATGAGAAAAAACTGACACGTTATTCTTTGATAGCTTCGGTCATCATTATGGTATGTCCGACTGTGATAGCTACCGTTTTTGATAAATTGTCATTAATATTGAACTGATGAAACCTGCACCTATAAATATAAAGAATAAACGAGCCTCGTTTGATTACGAATTTATCGAGACCTATACGGCCGGCATTGTGCTGACGGGTACGGAAATCAAGTCCATCCGCTTGGGCAAGGCGAGCTTGGTGGATACGTATTGCTATTTCGTACGTGGCGAGCTTTGGGTAAAGAATATGCACATTGCCGAATACTTCTATGGTTCGTACAATAATCATGTGGCGCGCCGTGAACGTAAGCTGCTCTTGAGCAAGAAGGAACTCCGAAAGCTTCAGGATGCCGAGAAGAATCCGGGTTTTACCATTGTTCCTACCCGTCTTTTCATCAACGAGAAGGGATTGGCGAAGTTGGTCATCGCCCTTGCCAAGGGTAAGAAGCAGTATGACAAGCGTCAGTCCATCAAGGAAAAGGACGACCGCCGCGAAATGGACCGTATGTTTAAGCGTTGATTTATGATGAAAACCATTCAAGAGTTGGTTCGTCAGCGCATTCTGATATTGGATGGAGCGTTGGGAACCATGATACAGAAATACAACCTCACGGAAGAGGAATTCCGTGGTGGACGCTTTGTGGAGCAACCCGGACAGATGAAGGGGAATAACGACCTTCTGTGTCTGACGGTTCCGCACATTATCCGTGACATCCATCGTAAGTATCTGGAAGCAGGTGCCGACATCATCGAGACCAATACATTCAATGCACAACGTGTCTCGATGGCAGATTATCACGTGCAGGAGTATTGCCGGGAAATCAACTTGGCGGCAGCGAAGCTTGCCCGTGAGTTGGCCGATGAATATACTGCCAAGACACCGGAGAAGCCCCGTTTCGTGGCTGGCTCGGTAGGACCGACCAATAAGACTTGCTCCATGAGTCCCGATGTGAACAATCCGGCTTTCCGTGCCATCTCGTTCGATGAGTTGGTGGATGCCTATCAGGAACAGATGGAAGCCTTGCTCGAAGGAGGAGTGGATGCTTTGCTCATCGAGACCATCTTCGACTCGCTCAATGCCAAGGCGGCTGTCTATGCAGCTATGGATGCGATGGACAAGACGGGCAGACAAGTTCCCTTGATGCTTTCCGTTACCGTTTCCGATACGGGTGGACGTACCTTGTCCGGCCAGACATTGGATGCTTTCTTGGCTTCCGTGCAACATGCACCGATTTTCTCCATTGGTTTGAACTGCTCATTCGGTGCCAAGCAGCTGAAGCCTTTCTTGCAACAGTTGGCCTCCCGTGCACCTTATTATATCAGTGCTTATCCGAATGCCGGACTTCCGAACAGCTTGGGTGAGTACGACCAGACTCCCGAGGATATGGCTCGAGAGGTGAAGGAATACCTCGACGAAGGATTGGTGAACATCATCGGCGGATGTTGTGGCACGACTGAGGCTTATATAGCCCAGTATGTACCCTTGGTGGAAGGTGCACAACCTCATGTGCCGGCTTCGGAAACGGATGCTTTCTGCTTGTCGGGCTTGGAGTTGTTGGAGCAATCGGCTGAGGTGAAATTCATCAATGTGGGCGAGCGATGCAACGTGGCAGGTTCGCGTAAGTTCCTTCGCCTGATTAACGAAAAGAATTATGAGGAAGCCTTGGGTATTGCCCGCAAGCAGGTGGAAGACGGAGCCTTGGTTATTGACGTGAATATGGATGATGGCTTGCTCGATGCCAAGGAAGAAATGAAGACCTTCCTCAACCTGGTTATGTCCGATCCCGACATCGCGCGCGTACCTATAATGATAGACTCCTCCAAGTGGGAGGTCATCGAAGCGGGCTTGAAGTGCTTGCAGGGAAAGTCCATCGTCAACTCCATATCCTTGAAGGAAGGTGAGGAGAAGTTCATCGAACGTGCCCGGATGATAAAGCGTCTGGGAGCCGCTACCGTCGTGATGGCTTTCGACGAACAGGGGCAGGCCGATACTTATCAGCGCAAAATTGAAGTTTGCGAGCGCGCATACCGTATCTTGACTTCGCGAGTGGGCTTTAATCCTCATGACATTATCTTCGACCCTAATGTCCTTTCGGTGGCGACGGGCATCGAGGAACATAACAACTATGCCGTCGATTTCATTCGTGCGACGGGATGGATTAAGCAAAACCTCCCGGGGGCGCATGTCAGTGGTGGGGTGAGCAATTTGTCTTTCTCTTTCCGTGGCAACAACTATATCCGTGAAGCGATGCACGCCGTGTTCCTCTATCACGCCATTCAGCAGGGCATGGATATGGCGATAGTCAATCCTGCTACTTCGGTGCTGTATAGCGACATCCCAGCCGATGTATTGGAGCGTATTGAGGATGTGGTCTTGAACCGTCGTCCTGATGCAGCTGAACGCTTGATTGAAACGGCGGAAGCTTTGAAGGCATCCTCGGCGAATGTATCGACACAGGCTTCCGGTCAGCAAGCTTGGCGGGAAACTTCTGTGGAGGAACGCTTGCAATATGCGTTGGTGAAGGGCTTGGGCGAATATCTGGAAGCCGACTTGCAGGAAGCTATGCAGAAATATCCAAAGGTCGTCGATATAATTGAAGGTCCCTTGATGGAAGGTATGAATCGGGTGGGTGAACTTTTCGGCGCCGGAAAGATGTTCTTGCCGCAAGTGGTGAAGACCGCACGCACCATGAAGAAAGCCGTTTCCATTCTTCAACCTTACATAGAAGCTGGACGTGAGGAAGGCGCAAGAAAAGCGGGCAAGGTTTTGCTGGCTACGGTCAAGGGTGACGTGCATGACATCGGCAAGAACATCGTGTCGGTGGTGATGGCATGCAACAATTATGAAATCATCGACCTCGGGGTGATGGTGCCGGCCGAAGCCATTGTGCAGAAAGCCATTGAAGAAAAGGTGGATATTGTCGGTTTGAGTGGCTTGATTACTCCTTCACTGGATGAGATGGTGCATGTGGCTCGTGAGATGCAACGTGCCGGATTGCAGATTCCTGTTATGATAGGAGGGGCTACAACTTCTCCGCTTCATACGGCTTTGAAGATTGCTCCGGTGTATGACGGTCCGGTGATTCACTTGAAGGATGCTTCGCAGAATGCCTTGGTGGCTGCCCGGTTGATGAATCCTTTGCAGAAGCAAGAGCTGGTGCAGGCATTGCGTCAGGAACAGGAAGCGCTTCGTCAAGCTAATGGAGCCAAGCAAGTGAAGTTGGTGTCGTTGGAAGAAGCTACCGAGAAACGATTGAATTTGTTTTGAATGTCATTCAGAGCGGAACAACGTGTAGCGAAGAATCTCGGTAACATCACTAAGTGTTTCCGAGATCCTTCCTCCCTTCAGTCGTCTGGATGACAAAAAAGTAAATATTATGGTTTGGATTATACTGCTTGTTATCTTGATAGCCGCATTCGCTTATCGCATCGTTGCCTGCATCCGCAAGAGCAAGCAATCGGGCGAGGAGTGGAACCTCGCCGATAAGTATGCCGCTAATGATTTTGGCGAATGAAATCTTCAGCTTTCGCCAAGGTGTCCGACTTGCCGATGTCTATCAAGTGCAAGTCCTCTTTCACATAGCCTCCCAAACGGGCTTCGTGGCAAGTCTGCAAATAGAAATCCATGATGGAGAACTTGCCTTTCCAGTCGTCACCCATATATGTAAATAAGGTAGGGGAAATGACATGAATGCCACCAAAGGCATATTCCTTCTGTACTTCCGGTTGATAGACAAACCCTTCCGGCTTAGTTTGTAATGTCTCTTTGTTCACCCATCCTTGTAGGCGATTTTTTTCATCGAACAGCAGATAGCGTACCGTCTTTCTCGGACTGACCAACAGCGTAGCATCGTTGCCGCTTGTCCGATGGAAGTCGTAAAGAGCTTTCAA
>JAFQBF010000166.1 GCA_017416735.1 Bacteroidaceae bacterium
GAAGAAGAAGGCAAGAACCCATTCACACTCGACTCCAAGGAACCGAAGTGGGAAGGCTTCCAAGACTTCTTGAAGGGTGAAGTTCGTTTCGCATCCGTAATGAAGCAATTCCCGACAGAAGCTGCCGGTTTGTTCCAGGCTTGCGAAGACATGGCGAAGAAGCGCTACCAAAGCTACATCCGCATGTCTAAGATGGATTGGTCTAATGAATAATCTTTATTGATTAGTATATAAAGGAATGGCGGCTCTCGATGGAGGGCCGCCATTTTTATTTGCAGTTATTGCATTGAATATGATTTTTATCTGAAAGAATTTTTGTACATTTGCAGTTGGATGGAAAATTCTATCCAAAGACATTTGAAATAATATAGAGGCGTTATGTCTTCTTCTTGTGTGTGAAAAGCCTAGGAAACTTAATCACAGTGGAAACAAGAGACGATATAATGGTCTCCACGCATATGCGTGGGGCTGTTATTTCCACATCTGTTTCCAAAGGTTTTCCTAGCACCTTCACATAGAGTCGTGGCATACAGTTCCACGCTTCTTTATATAACTGTTCTTGTGGAACTGAAGAACAACATAAACATTAGACTTATGAACAAATTTTTCATTCCAATTCTTTTAATCTGTAACTTTTTGGTCTCAGGTTGTCTTGATGATGATGCCCCCAAAGATATTGTCGAAGAAATTTCGATGGTCATTTCTTCTGAAACGGGGATTATGTATCCGCCTTTCTTTGAAGAAGGTGCCGAGTGTATGCTTGCTATGCCGGAAGATTCCCGTGGAGAATGGATACATCTTGGTTTTAATGAAATAAAAGGCTTTACTTATGAACGTGGGCACGAGTATGAATTGCTCGTCATAAGAACAATACTTGCAAATCCTCCAATGGATTCTTCAGGCAAAACCTATACCCTCAAAAGCATACTCTATGACAAACTTGTAGTAGAACCTGAAGTGCCAATTGAAAAGGAAATCCAATCGGAAGATGATATAGAGTATCAGGAACTGTGCCCCTTTGAGAAATATGCAGTTGAGAATGAATTCACAATAAATGAAGATGGGAATATATTTTATCCGGATGGCTCTCCTTTACCAACCTATAATAATGCTCGAATCTATTTGAAAAATATTTTAGATGATACCGATCTTAATTGGGTGAAATTTCATAAAATCCCTTATCAAGCAACCTATTCATATGTATTTTCTCCACTCACGGATGAAATACGTCTGGTACGTAACGAAACTTCAGGTCCAATGTTCAAGAATGTGATTCCGGAAGATGAGTTCACTTATATCACACAAGAAATGAAATCCGGTGAAGAACTGAAATATACCTTGATTTTAGCCAACGTCCATAAAAAAGGACTTCAAAAATTGGAGTTTAGAATAAGGAAACTATAAATCCAATCCTATAGAAACTGTGTTTCTCCTCCCAATAAATTTCACGAGAGAGAAGAAACACGGTTTCTCCTTTCCCCACAAACCAAAAGCAACAAGAAACATCATTTCTACCTCCAAAACAAACGAAAAGAAGCTAGAAATACCGTTTCCGCACCCAAAACAAACAAAAAGACTTAAAAAAGGTTGTTCCCGCGAACAAAACATACCAAACGTAAAATAAAACCAAGAAATCTTGCTATATTCGCCATCGAGATAAGGTAAAGGGACACGTTCCCAAGATTGTTTAACATCAAAAACTATACGACTATGAAGGAAATAGCTACTATCAGTCCTGAACGCCTCAACAACGGGGCACACTATCAGTTTATGACAAGCGTATTGAACTATGCAGTTGCCGACGAGAAAATTGCAGAAGAGACTCACCTCAAACCGCTTGTGCAAAACCTTACAACGGCATTGGCCAAGGAAGACGAAGACTTGAAAATATCAAAGAAAAGTTTGCTGACCGACGACATCGCAGAAGCCGACAACCTCCGCGACTCTCTTTATCGTGCCTACAAGAAGGCCGTAAAGACATATCTTGATTTCCCCATCGCTGCACAAGCACAAGCTGCCAAAGTGCTGAATCAGCACATCAAGGATTACGGCATCGACCCGGCTATGCAACTCAATCAGGAAACCGGATTGCTTACCAATTTCATCAGCGACCTCAGCACGAAGTACACCGAACAAGTCACAACCCTCGGACTGCAAAGTTTCGTAGCTGAATTGAGTTCGGCAAACAACAAAGTTCAAACATTGACCGCTCAACGCACCATGGAACGTACCGGTATCGTGAAAGGAGCATTGAAGGCTTCACGCATCGCCACCGACACCGCTTATCGTGAACTGGTGAAAATGACAAACGCCCTCGCCCTTGTCCTTGGCGAAGCAGACTACGCTAACTTCATCGACTACGTAAATGCGGAAATCAGCCATTACAAGCAGGAGGTGATTAATGGGCGAAGTACTTCTACCAAGGAAGAAGAAGTTGAAAAGAAATAATTTCATTGAAAGGCTATCCAGTTAACGGATAGCCTTTCATTATATTTATTCCTTTATTCCTGAACATCTTCCTCATTTCGTGGCAATAACTCTTGCTTTTTTAGCATCAACAATTCTTTGTAGTCTATTTTATCATCTTTTGCGTCCTGCAATAAAAGAGAAGGATGAATTTCACCCCCTAATTCTATAAGCTTATACATTTCTTGTATTGATACACGTATTCTCTGAACTCTTTCATGATCTTGTTCCGTATAATACTCTTGATCGATTTTTTCTGCCAATAAATACATATCTTGTTTAAGGATAGCTTCGTTAGCCTCTTTTATTTGTCGCATCATATCTGTACCCATTGAATAACGCTCGTAAGCTTGTTGGACTATTTTGAAATTATAATATTTCTTTACCAGATTAAACGCTGCATCTGCAATACTCATTACTAATTTACTAGCCAAAAGCGTGCCTACTCCAACAGCTATCCATGAAGAACCATACTCCATCCTTTTGAAAGTTAAAATACCCCCAATCTCCGAAACGACCTGAGACAAAGACTTATTTATCATTATACATGATTTAGTTAATTCGTCCATCTTGTTTGTTTGCGGTAATTTAATGTCAACTTCATAGGGATCCTCATCGTTCGGAATATAATCCTGATACCAATCCTTCAGTATTTTTAATGTAAAATCCAAATGTTTGAGTTTTTCAACAATCCCAGGATGTTTACTTGGATCAACAATAACATTATCCGAATGAATCGTTTGAATAAATGTATATGGGTCTTCAAATGGTAACATCTTAATCTCATTCAAAAGGGAGATAGCTTGACGAATATCCTGCGCTTTTTCTATTTTGATATTACCTCCATTGAGTTGTATAATTTTCAAATTGTACAATTCAAATGCTTTATTTATTTTTTGTTTAATTTCAATTAATCTCATATACAAAAGTGATTTTCATTTAACTTACTATTAGCAAGAAGTCCTTGATTGCTAATGTTTATTTTACATAAAGAGCTTTAGGACTATTCAATCTCAATCAAACATTGGCAGCCAATCGCCGACGGAATGCAATGGCAATGTTCTTTCGTGCAAAATCATTAACCCCTACAAAAGTTGTCCTTCGCTTCAACTCGTCAAACGACATTGTAAAAAGCAACTTAGCCAGGCACTCATCGGCAAAGGAATTGGATACCACGTTCACTCCATCAAAATCGAGTACAACTTTATCGTGTTCCTCAATCAAAGGCAATAGCTGGGTGCGCACCCGCAAACCAAGTTGTCGGGTACCAAGATTTTCTCCCACTTCTCTAAATCTGAATGTTATCATCGTCTGTCCTTCTTTACCATAAATTATCAAGTTCGTCTTCACCGGCAAATTCATCATTGAACTGCCCTTCGCAATCCGTGCGATTATCTACAATATCATTCGGATCAATCTCTCTATCGGAATGCAATTCAAAATAGACAATCGTCCCTTGCCAGTGTGGCATCATTTTCATCACCGTCTTCACACCATCATACACCAACATACTATTTCCCGAATGTATTTCGAGTGTGACACCTACATTTTGTACAAGACGCGAAGTAGAATACAAGCCGAAGCCCATTCCTTTTCCGTCGGTCACACCATCCATAATGCAAGTTCTCACAGCATCTTCTTCTGATATGTTGGCATAGTCAGGATTACTTCTCAACGACTTCATTACTCCAATGCCATCATCCGCTACCAAAATCTGAATCCTATTCACATCGGACAAATACCGCATCAATACTGTCCCACAAATCTTTTCCGAATGCGTCAGCACATTGTCCAACACTTCATAAAAACAATAACTTAATGCTTGAAGCACACTCAATTCCACATCGGGATAGTCATTCAGCAACCGTACAATATCAGTATAGGTGTTATAAATAGTATCATTGTCAAATACCTCTATTGTCGGAGAATTCGTGCTTCCCGCAAAATAGCGATTTATGAGTTTATCTACATTCATTCGTTATTGTATCTACTTGTTTATAATTCATATCTGCAAAAATAAACAAATATCACGAAATGAGAGTAGAAATATCGTCCTTTCTCATGATTGTGAAGCTTTTTTATAGAAATACTTAAGCAAAGCCCGAAGAACTCACAGTTCGCTACTCCGTTGTTCGAATTCTCTGGTGCTTGCTCGGGTTGTGGTGAAACTCCATACGTGAAGTTGATTTCTCAGTTGTTCGGTGACCGTCAGATGGTGGCTAACGCTACAGGTTGTTCTTCCATCTACTCTGGCTCTATCCCGTCAACTCCTTATACTACCAACGAAAAGGGTCAAGGTCCTGCATGGGCTAACTCATTGTTCGAAGACTTCTGCGAATTCGGTCTTGGTATGACTTTGGCAAACAAGAAGATGCGTGCCCGTATCGTTGAATTGCTCGGTCAGTGCATGGCCAACGAAGAAACTCCTGCTGAATTCAAGGAAGCTGCTCAGGCTTGGTTGGACGGCATGAACGATGCTGAAGCTTCTAAGGCTGCTGCTGCAACATTGAAGCCAATGATTGAAGCTGGCGCTGCTGCAGGTTGTCCTTCTTGCGCTAAGTTGGTTGAATTGAGCCACTACTTGGTTAAGCGTTCACAATGGATCATCGGTGGTGACGGTGCTTCTTACGATATCGGTTACGGTGGTCTCGAC
>JAFQBF010000167.1 GCA_017416735.1 Bacteroidaceae bacterium
CAACAACAAGTTCCGTCAGATTTACATCGAGCTTCCCCGCTTCATGAAGTCCGAGGCCGATTGTGATAGTTTTCTGGAGTATTGGATTTATAATTTGGTGAATATGAACAAACTGAAAGAGATATCCTTCAAGGATAGGAAGGCGATATTCGGTCGTTTGGAGAAACTTGCCTCCCAAGCGAATCTGACGGAAGAGGAGCGTTGGCGCCTGGAAGAGGATTGGAAAAATTACAATGACTTTTTCAATACGTTGGATTTTGCCAAGGAGGAAGGACGTGCGGAGGGACTCGAGAAAGGAATAGCCGAAGGAGAACAAAGAAAGAGACTCGAAATTGCCAAAAACTTGAAATCAATGGGACTTCCACCAGAAAACATCATGCAAGCAACCGGGTTGACCATCGAAGAAATAAACAATTTATAACCAAACACATAGAGGCTGTATTCCGTTGAGGAGTGCAGCCTTTATTCAGCAGTCAAATAGTCAATTAGTCAGATAGTCAGTTATTTCATTTTCTACTTTTACTAGAGAAAAAGGTGGGAAAAAACTTTTATTATATACATAATAAAAAAATTTATTCTCTATGTATTTTATGTTTTTCCCGCTTATAAATTAATTGACTATCTGACTATCTGACTGCGTGAAGCTTTGCGAAAGCATGTAGAAATAGATGACGTCACGAAACGTGACACCATCAACTCCATGGGTAGAAAGCAACCAACTTCCTACATCAACGAATCCGGTCTCTATCCTCATCCTCTCTTCCAAGCTCGAAGGTGCAAGAAGATTCAAGCATTTTTCTATCGAAAAACCACCCGTTTTACACATTTTAACGGATTCCGTTGTGCTGAGTGTGCGGAATCGCACAAGAATCGTGCGGATTCGCACACTTTTTCATACCCCCCCATTTGAGTCTTTCTCTTCATTATCAGCCGATTAACATTCTGGCACGGTTTTTGCTGTATAGTAATTATAGTAACGAACGAATTTTTGTATCTTTGAGACATGATTAAACACTACCTGAAAGTTGCTTTCCGCAACCTGTTGAAGTATAAAACACAGACCGTCATCAGCGTATTGGGACTGGCCATTGGACTTGCATTCTTTATCTACGGACTGCATTGGTTGAACTATGAAACCTCTTACGACAGCTTCTATCCGGAGGCCGAACGTAGTTACTTGGTATATACCCAAGATGAGAATAATAAGGTGGGATATTTCCGACAAGTAATACTGGCAGCCAATGAGAATCCGGCGGATGTAGTTAAGAGTGAATAAGAACAATGAAAAATATTTATAGAATGCTAAAGAATTTTTATCCTTATTATCTCCAACCAAAGGTGTTGTATTAAAAAAAACACTTTAACTTAAATGAAATACGCATGAAAACAATGAAATTAATCCCCATTTTATTCTTGTGTCTTGTTTCATGCAACAAGGGCACTCAGAGTAATGACTATCCAACCTATAGTTTGGAAGATATATCGGCCATCAATCTTCAAATGTCATTACCCCTTGACTCGTTTGTCTCTGAAATGAACGTGATTCCACTTGAAACCCAGGATTACTCCCTGATAGACAACGTGGACTTATTACGTGAATCCGAAAATTATCTGTTTGTCTATAGCGAAAAGAACGGAAGCTTCTATCGGTTCGACAAACAAGGGAAATATCTGGGAAAGATAGGGGAACGCGGTCAAGGTCCGGAAGAATTCATCGGCATCAAACAGATAGAGCTGGACAACGGACAGCAGGAAATATATGTAATGGATTACCTGGGCAGGAAGATGAAAATATACAGCTTTGAGGGAAAATTCCTACGCGCTTTCCCCTTGCCTGAGAATTTGGCTTATACAAATTTTACCCTAATCCCTGAACAAAAGACGATATATTATGTATCGAGCCAGAACTCCATCTGTCCGGACGTGTTGGAATATGAAATACCGACCGGAAAGTTCACTCAATTATCCAAGCATGAACGAGAAATGGGAAAGGGGGAATTCTTCTTCGGGCAAACATTTTTTGCTGAGACAAATTCGTCATTATATATGTATCATTACTACAATGACACAGTCTATCAGATAAAGGACAACAAGCTGACTCCGGATCACTTGCTGGTACTGGGTGAAAGAATTGTCCCATGGGAAGACTTGGGTCCGGAAATCTTGACAAATCCCAAACCGATGAGAAAGAAAATCCAAATAAACAAGATGGCTTCATTGAAAGACTATATTTGCATATTCTATTCCGTCACAAGATATGAAGGTACATCCAGAAAAGACTTTATGTGTATCTATAAGCCGGGAGAAGATTCATTCTATCCTCATGCCAATCTGACGAGCCAGCATTTTCTCGACATCGCAAACGGACACCAATTCGATACAGGCTTTCAGGGAAAATCAATTCTTTGTGCGATATTGCCACAATATTTAAGCGAAGACATCCTTCAGAAATATCACATAGATGAGGAAGACAATCCCGTGATTATACAGTATATACTCAAATAAAAAAACATGGATATGAAGAAACAAACAATATGGATCCTTTTAGGACTTTCAACTCTAATGTATTCCTGCAAAAAAGAAACGAATACATTACCTTCACTCGTTCTTTCCGAATATACAAAATCCCAATTTACTTATTTTGATTGTGACGGAGGCAAATTTTTTCAAGGATTTGGAGCCGCTTATCTGGAAAACACATCCGAATGTACACCGGAAGATGTACGGAAGATGGAAATCTGGAAAGGCAAAGTCTATATTTTAGTCAAGGACAGACTTGTCAGATACAATGTCAAACACGGGGAAGAAGAACTGTGCTACAACAATCCTCAAGATTATTCCGTCAAGTCTTTTGATTTGGACACCTTGAAACAAGAACTTTATTGGATTGACGGCACGAACAATGAATTGTATAAATATGAGATGCAAAAGGATTCTGTCCTACAACATTTCCCTTTGCCGAACGAAGCATGGGATCATTGCGTCTGTCTTTCGAATGATAAAATCTTATTGACTACACGCAATTATCCCAATAACATC
>JAFQBF010000028.1 GCA_017416735.1 Bacteroidaceae bacterium
TAATTCCCATTCGCCCACCACATCTTCATTCTCAGGGAAGAGGAATGAAAGTTTGGGCAACTGGATGCTGAGGGTAACATCGGCATGGACAATGTTTTGACGGATGTTGTAAGTATTGTCTTCGCCCATTAACCCCGATGGAATGTCGATGGCTACTACTTGCGCTTTGGAGGCGTTGATGTATTTCACGACGGCAGCAAATCCTCCGCTCAATGGCTTGTTCAGCCCGCTTCCGAAGAGCCCGTCTATCACCACGTGACTTTCCGTTAATTCAGGTGGGTCAAATTGGGTGCTTATCTCGGTGAAATAGACGGAACCGCACATCTTTAGTCGCTCAAGGTTCGTTTGGCATTCTTCCGAAAGCTTCCCCTTGGTGTTGAACAAGAAGACTTCCACATGATATCCTCTTTGGGAAAGCATCCGGGCGACAGCCAAGGCATCTCCCCCATTGTTGCCTGGGCCGGCAAAAACCACCATCTTGAACGACTTGTCCCAACGTCTGATAATGGCATTGGTCAAGGCAATGGCAGTCCGTTCCATCAGGTCGATGGAAGCAATCGGCTCATGGGCAATGGTGTATTTGTCCAGTTCTTTCAGTTGTGAACTTGTTAGGATTTTCATGTCAAACACTCAATTTTCGTGCAAAGATAACACTATTTGCAAAAAAGAGAGCCTGCGAATCGTTGATACTTGAAAATAAAATCTTATTTTTGCAACAATTAATGATTAGATAACTTTAATTTAAGGATATTATGTTGAACATTGTAATTTTTGGTGCTCCGGGTTCAGGCAAGGGCACACAGAGTGAACGCATCGTTGCGAAGTATGGAATCAATCACATCTCTACAGGTGATGTGCTCCGTGCACAAATCAAGGCAGGTACGGAATTGGGAAAGACTGCCAAGGGTTATATTGACCAAGGCCAGCTGTTGCCGGATGAACTGATTATTGACATCTTGGCCAGCACATTGGATAGCTTTGAAGATAGCAAGGGCGTGATTTTTGATGGTTTCCCAAGAACCATTGCTCAAGCCGAAGCCTTGAAGAAAATGTTGGCAGAACGCGGTCAGGAAGTATCCATTATGCTCGACCTCGATGTGCCTGAAGATGAATTGATGACCCGTCTCATCAAGCGCGGTCAAGAATCGGGACGTGCGGACGACAACGAAGAAACAATCAAGAAGCGCTTGGTGGTTTACCACTCACAGACTTCTCCGTTGATTGACTGGTACAAGAACGATGGCAAGTATCAGCACATCAATGGCTTGGGTACTATGGAAGGTATCTTCGCTGAAATTGCGGAAGCGATTGATAAGATTTAACTCCTTTGTCATTCAGAGGAGCGTAGCGACGAAGAATCTCGGATACATCCACGTATTATGTTTTCGAGATTCTTCGCTTCGCTCTGAATGACACGTAATTAATAATAATTTAATAGAAGAAAAATGGCTGAATCGAATTTTGTTGATTATGTGAAGATTTATTGCCGCTCAGGCAAGGGCGGACGAGGCTCGGTACACATGCACCGTGCGAAATACACTCCTAACGGTGGCCCCGACGGCGGCGATGGTGGACGAGGAGGTCATGTGATTTTGCGGGGAAACCGCAACTATTGGACATTGCTTCATCTCCGTTACGACCGTCATGCGTTTGCCACTCACGGCGGTAACGGCTCGAAGAACAAGAGCTTCGGCAAGGATGGTGAAGACAAGATTATCGAAGTGCCCTGCGGAACTGTGGCTTACAATGCCGAAACCGGTGAATACTTGTGCGACATCACCGAACACGGCCAGGAAGTGGTACTTCTGAAAGGTGGCCGTGGAGGCTTGGGCAACTGGCATTTCCGTACCGCTACCCGTCAGGCACCGCGCTTTGCCCAACCGGGCGAACCGATGCAGGAGCTCACCGTCATTCTCGAACTGAAGATGTTGGCCGATGTCGGCTTGGTAGGTTTCCCGAACGCGGGCAAATCGACATTGTTGTCATCGGTATCGGCTGCCCGCCCAAAGATTGCCAACTATCCGTTTACGACCCTTGAACCGAACTTGGGCATCGTGTCGCATCGCGAAGGAACTTCGTTCGTGATGGCAGACATTCCGGGCATCATCGAAGGTGCCAGTGCCGGCAAGGGATTGGGCCTCCGGTTCTTGCGTCACATCGAACGTAACTCATTGCTCCTCTTCATGGTGCCGGGTGATACGGACGACATCCGCAAGGAATACGAAATCCTGCTCAACGAACTCAAGACCTTCAACCCCGAAATGCTCGACAAGCAACGCGTCCTGGCCATCACCAAGAGCGACATGCTGGACGATGAACTCATCGAGATGCTCGAACCGAACTTGCCGGAAGGTATCCCCTATGTCTTTATTTCGTCCGTCACAGGTCAAGGCATCCAGCAACTGAAGGACATTCTTTGGACAGAATTGAATAGCGAAAGCAACAAGTTGGGTGGTGCCAGTGTGGAAACCATCGTACACCGTGCCAAAGATGTCTTGAAGCTTCAGCAGGAACTCAAGGATATGGGCGAGGACGAAGAATTTGAATTTGAATACGAAGACGACATCGAAGATTTCGACGACTTCGAATACGAGTACGAAGAAGAGGATTGGGAAGATGAAGAATAACCGTTTGGGAATGAATGATAAGATGTTGGAGTATGGCATTCTGAGGCCGTACCCCAACATTTTTGGTTTTTCCACCACCCGTCATGGAGGTGTCGGTGAAGAGACGTATGCCACCTTTAATTGTACACACTATTGCGGAGACCGTCCCGAAAGCGTGAAGGCGAATTTAGAAATCCTCAGCGCATCTTTGCCCAAACGTCCTCGCGTTTTTGTCATCCCCCGTCAAACGCATACTACCAATGTACGGGTAATAACAGATGTACCTACAGAAGAAGAATTGCAAAATGTAGATGCCGTGGTCACTCACTTGAAGGATTTCTGTCTTTGCGTATCTACGGCCGACTGCGTACCTATATTAATTTATGACACGAAAAAGCAAGTGATAGCTGCCGTCCACGCCGGTTGGCGAGGTACGGTAGGGCGAATCGTTGAAAAGACTCTCGAAGTAATGAAGTCGCACTATGGTATCGAAGGCAAGAATGTGGTCGCTTGCATCGGCCCCAGCATCTCTTTGGAGGCGTTCGAGGTCGGTGATGAAGTCTATTCCGCCTTTGCCGAAGCCAATTTCGATATGGACCGCATCGCAAAGAAGTATGAAAAATGGCATCTCGATTTATGGGAAGCCAACCGTATGCAATTACTTGCTCACGGTGTCTTGCCCGAAAACATTGAAGTGTCGGGTATTTGCACTTATCAGAATCACGAGGAATTCTTCTCAGCTCGTCGGTTGGGCATCAAGTCGGGACGCATTCTTTCGGGGATTTGCAGATGGTGAAATTCTTGGATTTAGGTGTGGAACTTATGGCTTAGATAAAAGAACTTCAAAATGCTCCGTTGTTGAAAATATTCCACCAAAGGATGTGGGTCTCTCTGATTTTATTTGTAACTTTGCTATGCCGAAAAATGAATGGCGATGTTACAAAATTTAAAAAATGAAGAACACAGTGAAAAAAACAGTGAAAGACAGGATTGTGGTGGTGGGGAGCGCTAATATGGATATGGTAATATCGGCGGCTGATTTTCCCCAACCCGGAGAAACGCTTACCGGATATGGCTTCATGACTAACCATGGCGGCAAGGGCGCCAATCAGGCGGTTGCGGCTGCACGATTAGGGGCTAACGTATCATTTGTAGGCGTGCTTGGCGGATGTATTTGGGGGTTGGGGACAGTCTTCAGCTACATTGCGGCAGGTAAGGCTGGAGCTTCTATCTCTTATGCTTTGGGACAGGGAGCACCTATGATTGCGGCGCTTTGGGGCGTTTTCATCTGGAAGGAGTTCAAGGGCAGCAACAGCACGGTCAATGCCTTGCTTGCATTGATGTTCGTGCTTTTCATTACCGGATTGGGAATGATCGTGGCTGCTGGAAATTGACAATTGAAAGCTTAAGAATATAACAGGAGGGTGTGCATTCTGCGGTCTATTTGCATAGAATGCACACCTTCTTGCTTTTGTTGGTCATTGTTCATCCGCCGGATAGCGTACTCCCAGTTGATGCCGCACTTCATCGATAATCTCTAAAGTGATGAGCGAATTCTCCCAACTGTTCACGGATGACTCTTGTCGGCCTTGTTCTATCAGGTTGATGAATTCCGCCATCTCATAATAATAAGGACTCTTGTCGAGGGAAACTCCGATGGAATGGGGGATGTTGGCTTGTTCTTGTCCTTGCCCGACCACTTGCCGCGGGATGAAGTCAACACTGTTCGTGATATGGATTTTGTCCAATATCAAGTTGCCCTTTTCGCCTTCTATTTCGGTGGGGAGCGACGAGTTGGCTATCTTTGAGTAAAGGACCGTGGCATTCATCCCTTCGTATTGGAAATTCACGGCACCTTGTCCGTCAACTCCCGTGTGAAGACGGATTCCCTGTGCTTCCACCTTCTGCGGACGGCCGAACAATGCCACCATCGGATAGACCGTGTAGATGCCGATGTCCATCATCGCCCCGTTGGACAGCTCCGGCTTGAAGGCGTTCAGCACGATGCCTTCCTTGAACTTGTCGTAGCGCGAGGAGTATTGGCAATAGCTGGCAAAATACCGGCGGATAGTACCCAAATCTTTCAGGTGCTCTTTGGCGATGGCGAAGTTGGGGTTGAGGGTCGAAATCATCGCTTCCATCAGTGTGACGCCGTATTTTTTTGCGGCTTCTGTCATCTGACGTACTTCACGGGCGTTCGAGGCGAACGGCTTTTCGCACAGCACGTGCTTGCCGTGACTCATACAGAGGATGCTCTGACGGGCGTGTACATAGTTGGGCGTGGCGATGTACACCGCGTCTATCACCGGGCTCTTTGCCATTTCTTCCAAGGAGGTGAACGTATGCGGGATGCCGTGCTTCTTGGCGAACTCGTCTGCCCGTTCTTGCGTGCGTGAGCATACTGCCGTCAGCTCAAAGCGTTCGTCTTGCCGTCCTCCGGCTATCACCCAGTCGGTTATGTTGTTGGTGCCGACCACACCGAATCGTATCTTCTTCATAATCTCGATGCTATTATTCTTTTTCGCAAAGTTAAGGCAAACTTTTCGTAAATCAAAAAATAGATTGTATCTTCGCAACCGTTATGAAAATAATCGTATCCGAAGAAATCAAGAACGCTTGTCCGCAATTTGCCGGCATAGCGGTGTCTGCCAAGGTAAGGAATACGCCTTATTGCGAGGCTTTGTGGCAGAAGATAGACGAGTTTACCGTGCGTTATCGCGAGATGTACACCACCGATTCCATCAAGGATATGGTGACCATCCGTGCTACCCGCGAGGCATACAAAAAGTGTGGCAAGGACCCCAGCCGCTATCGTCCGTCGGGCGAGGCGCTGTGCCGTCGTATCCTTCGTGGAATACCTCTTTATCAGATAGATACGCTGGTCGACTTGATTAATCTGGTTTCCATCCGTTACGGCTATTCCATCGGCGGTTTCGATGCCGACAAGTTCGAAGGCGATACGTTGACGCTCGGTATCGGACGGGCCGGAGAACCATACGAAGGCATCGGCCGGGGGATGCTGAACATCGAGGGAATGCCGGTGTATCGCGATGCCGTAGGTGGGGTAGGCACGCCTACGAGTGACAACGAACGTACCAAGCTCGGACTTGAAACCACGCATCTGCTGACCATTATCAATGGGTATAGCGGCAAGGACGGTTTGCGGGAAGCGGCCGATTATATGGTAGAACTGCTGAGGGAATTTGCCTCGGCGGAAGAAGTGGAACTGATTGAGTTCTAACCCTTTTAACTACTAAAGTTATGGATATAGAAAAGATATTGACGGGCGGCGTGGTCTTCAAGAAAGCTGCTGGCCCGAAACCGAAAGAAGATAAGGTGAAGACCAAGGCAAAGAAAAAGACGTACATCACGGGACTTCACGGGTCGGGTGCAGCCAAGATGAAGGCGGAAATCCGCAAGAAGCGTGCCAACCGGCACAAGGGGAAGTGATGTCTCGTGTCGGGGCAGGAAATATAATAGGAAAATGCGATGAAATGGGGCGAAACTTCAATTTTTTTCCCGTTTTATATAAACCTTTCCTTTTCTTTCCTTTCCTATAAGCCAGGCCTTTCCAGAAAAAAGTGCAAAATGCTTCCACTCCTGCAACACTCGTTGATTCACAGTGTTTTATGGGTGGCAGGAGCTTTTTCTCCTTACACCTTTCTGTCACGCCGTGTTTGAAGAAAAACAGGAAATGTTTCTTCAACAATTTCAATTTCTTCTTCAAGAGTTGGTGAAATAAATAATTTGGGTTCGCCTTTTTTTAATACGCCTTCGCGAATTTTATTTTCGCCTTCGCGTATGCTCAGAAACGTCTTCGCCTTTTCCTGTATTCGTCTTCACCTTTTGGTGACCGTATGCAGATGCCTTGCACCTTCTAAAGCTTCCGCCGGAAGCTTACTAATCTTGTCGGCGATGCGTTATAAAGCTTCCGCAATAAGCTTTGTAACGTATCGGGTGTAAGGAGAGGATGAAGGGTGGCAGGAGTCCTGCCACCCTTAACTCGCTTATTCATAGAGGGTTGAAAGACGGTGGCAGGAGTGTAAGGACTTCGGTGTAAATTGGCGAAGAATCTGCGTTGTTTTTTTGCTTTGAACGTTGCAAATCTTTTTTTTTTTATTATTTTTGCATTGTGATAAGAACTCAGATTAATAACAAAAAAATGATTAGGAACATGAAAAAACACGCGTGGGTTTACTATGTGGTAATGATGCTGGTTTTATCGGCATGTGGTCAAGTGAAAGACGGGGCAGAGTATTTGTCTAAAGAAAGTGAAGTGAAAGAATATGAAGACGGGAAACTGTCCTCGATACTCGAATCGTTCGATGTGGTTCCTTTGGAAACGGACGATGATTGTCTGATAGGTCGGGTAACCTCCGTCAAGAAGCGTGGAGGCCGTTATTTTGTGATGTCCGATATGAAGAATCTTCACGTGTTCGATGCTGGCGGACATTTCTTGTTCAAGGTCTCGAATGAAGGTAAAGGTCCTGGTGAGTATAGCCAATTGTGCGATTTTGAGGTGGACGACCGAAACATTTATCTGTTGGATAGCAAGAAAATGCACCTTTTCGACTTGAATGGCAAGTATCTGAAGACGATGCCATTGGAAGCGAGTCCTCGTACTATCCGGTTGGTGGAAGGTGGCTTCTTGGCTTTCATGGACGAGGCGGTAGATGGAAATATTTTGGCTTTTCTTGACAAGGAGGGCAAGGTGCTTCAAACAGCTTTGAAAGATGAGGAGAGCGTCCGTCTTGTCCGTTGGACGGCTTGGCCCGAATGGAAGGAAGGCTGCTATGTATATCAGGTGACTAATTCCAAGAGTCTTTATGAGTTTGATGTGAAGAGTCGTTCTTTCCGTACATTGGACATTACCGATCATCCTAATGCGCTTTCGGCGGTAGAATATGCGGAAACGAGAAAGAACAATCGCAATCAGCGTGAAATGATTGGAATGATTTTTGATGGTTTGTGTAGCTCGAGCTCCCAATTGTTCTGGGTGACGATTGAAAAAGGGGATATTACAGCTTATGTCTATGACAAGGCTTCGGATGTGGTCCGTTCTTTTCCGTGGGCTGATATGGAAGATGATGTCGCTTTTGTAAAAGGAACATTTATAATGTATGGAGGCGGTTGCAATAGTGATGACGAATATTTGTTGAGCTATATGGATGCCGATCAGTTGAAAGAGGCCGTTGAAGGGCGTTCGGGGGCTTATGAGGCAGTGTATGCTAAATTGAAAAACGTAACCGAGGACCATAATCCGGTGATTGTTCGGATGAAATTCCGTTGATATTATATAATAATAAGGTATAAGGCGGCTTTAGTGCAAAGCCGCCTTTTTTTATGCTTTACAACATCTTTTGAGAATCAACGAGTTATGTGAAGGGATGCAAAAAGTTTGCAAAAAAGAGTTTCGAATGTTTGGAGGATATGTTATAAAGCAGTACTTTTGCACCCGCTTTCGAGAGAGAAACGCAGATGAGTTGAAATACTGAAACGAAGTTAAGGTCACGGACCGCCGCTCAAAAAAAACTTTTTTTGAAAATTTCTTCTGAAAAGTTTTGGTAGTTCAAAAAAAGTCCTTACCTTTGCATCCGCTTTCGAAAAGAAAGCCATAAAGAAGAGTTCTTTGAAAGATTTAGATATAAACAAGCAAGTAGTACAAAAGGCTTACTTAGGTAAGCAAACAGAAACCGTCAATAACTTGAACAAGTTAAAGATAGATTTGGTTCTTGAGCAGATTATACAACTCGTAAGAGTTAAAAGAATATTTTTACAATGAAGAGTTTGATCCTGGCTCAGGATGAA
>JAFQBF010000168.1 GCA_017416735.1 Bacteroidaceae bacterium
AGAATCGGATAAAGCCGATTGTTCGTCGCTGATGACTCCCGGGATGATACGTACCACGGCATCGGCAATGACGGCTGCTGCCAGCTCCCCTCCCGTCAGGACATAATCGCCGATACTGATTTCTTTTGTAATCAAATGCTCACGGATGCGATAATCGATGCCCTTGAAGTGTCCGCACAGAATAATCAAATTCTGAGCCATCGAGAGGCTGTTTGCCATCGGTTGGTTGAACTGCTCTCCGTCGGGGCTGGTGAAGATGACTTCATCGTAATCGCGTTCGGCTTTCAGGGCAGAGATGCAGCGGTCGATGGGTTCAATCTTCATCACCATTCCGGCAAAACCACCGAAGGGATAATCATCGACTTTCCGGTAGCGGTCGTAGGCATAGTCACGCAAGTTGTGGAGATGGATTTCGGCAAGGCCTTTCTTCTGGGCACGGCTCATAATGGAGCAGTTGAAGAAACCTTCCACCATCTCGGGCAATACGGTTATGATGTCTATTCTCATACTTTCTTTCTCTAATTTTTTGCAAAAGTACGAAAACCCGTTCGATTTTCAGCTAAAAATAGCTACTTTTGTCTGCATTATACCTTTTATATATATGAACGAAGTAGAAAGAATATATCAGTTGCGTGAAGAACTTCACCGCCATAACCATAATTATTATGTGCTGAATGCACCGGAGATAGATGACCAGACGTTCGATTTCCTGATGCGTGAGTTGCAGGATTTGGAGGCGAAACATCCCGAGTGTCACGATGAAAACTCCCCTACGATGCGTGTGGGCAGTGATTTGAACAAGAATTTCGAGCAGATTGCACATAAGTATCCGATGCTTTCCTTAGCCAATACTTATTCCGAAGCCGAAGTGACGGACTTCTATGAACGGGTGAAGAAGGCCCTGAATGAAGACTTTGAGATTTGTTGTGAGATGAAGTTCGACGGTACTTCCATTTCGTTGACCTACGAGGGAGGCAAGTTGGTGCGTGCCGTGACCCGTGGAGACGGTACGCAGGGCGATGTGGTGACGGACAATGTGAAGACCATCCGCACCATTCCGTTGGTACTTCACGGCGAGGGCTATCCGCAGGAGTTTGAAATCCGTGGCGAGATTCTGATGCCTTGGTTGGTGTTCGACCAACTGAACAAGGAGCGCGAAGAACGTGAAGAACCGCTTTTTGCCAATCCGCGCAATGCGGCTTCGGGTACGTTGAAGTTGCAGAACTCCTCCATTGTGGCTTCTCGCAAGCTCGATGCTTACCTTTATTATTTGTTGGGAGAGAATCTGCCGGCCGACGGACATTACGAGAATATGCAGGCGGCATCCCAATGGGGCTTCAAGGTGAGCGACATTATGCGGAAGTGCAAGACGCTGGGCGAGGTGTTGGAGTTTATCCGCTATTGGGATGTGGAACGAAAGAACCTGCCCGTAGCGACGGATGGTGTCGTTTTGAAAGTCAATTCCGCCCGTCAGCAACGCAATTTGGGATATACCGCCAAGTCACCCCGATGGGCTATCGCTTACAAGTTCCAAGCCGAGAGAGCTTGCACCCGTCTGAACAGCATCTCATACCAAGTGGGACGCACGGGTGCCATCACACCGGTGGCTAACCTCGATCCCGTGCAACTGGCCGGTACGGTGGTGAAACGTGCCTCCTTGCACAATGCCGACATCATCGAAGGTCTCGACCTTCACATCGGCGATATGGTTTATGTGGAAAAAGGCGGTGAAATCATCCCGAAGATAGTGGGTGTGGATATGGATGCCCGTTTTATGGTGGGTGACAAGGTACGCTTCATCGATAAATGTCCCGAATGTGGTAGTCCGTTGACCCGTTATGAAGGCGAAGCAGCCCATTATTGCACCAACGATACGGCTTGTCCACCTCAAATCAAGGGGAAAATCGAGCATTTTGTCAGCCGGAAGGCGATGAATATTGATGGCTTGGGCTCGGAAACCATCGACCAGTTCTATCAGGAAGGGTTGATTCATACCATTGCCGACCTCTACACCTTGAAGGCACCGGACATTGCCCGCCTTGAACGGATGGGCAAGAAGTCGGCCCTGAACATCCTGGAAGGCGTCCGTGCATCCCTTGAAGTGCCGTTCGAACGGGTGCTCTTTGCGCTCGGCATCCGTTTTGTGGGCGAGACGACGGCCAAGACCTTGGCGAAGTCCTTCCGTAGCATCGATGCCTTGGCTTCGGCTTCGTTGGACGAGTTGATGCAAGTGGACGAAATCGGGGCACGTATTGCCGAAAGCATCATCCGCTATTTTGCCGATGAAAGAAACCGTGAGCAGATAGAACGCCTCCGTGAGGCAGGTGTGCAGATGCAGATGGAAGAACTGGATATGACGGAATACACCGATAAGTTGGCGGGCAAGTCCATCGTCATCAGCGGTGTCTTCACCCATCATTCGCGCGATGAATACAAAGAAATCATCGAAAAGAACGGCGGGAAAAACGTGGGAAGCATCTCGAAGAAAACCAGCTTTATCTTGGCGGGAGACAATATGGGGCCTGCCAAGTTGGAAAAAGCCAACAAATTAGGCGTTCCCATCGTGAACGAAGATGATTTCTTGAAGCTCTTGGAGTAACTTTTTGATGCAAAAACGTAAAAAAGCGTTGAAACTTTTAGCAATAAAGGAAAAATGTCGTACTTTTGCGAAAATTAAGAAAAGCGTAAATCATTTACAATTATGATACAGACAAGATTGAAAGGAATGGGAGTGGCGTTGGTTACTCCCTTCAAGGAAGACGGTAGCGTGGATTATGAAGCATTGCTTCGTTTGGTGGATTATCAGTTGCAGAACGGAACGGATTTTCTGTGCGTGTTGGGTACAACCGCCGAAACTCCGACATTGAGCAAGGAAGAGAAGGAAAAGGTGAAACGTACCGTTATAGACCGTGTGGGCGGACGCATTCCTATCTTGTTGGGTGTGGGCAGTAACAGTACCCAGGCCGTGGTAGAGACTTTGAAGAACGATGATATGACCGGTGTCGATGCTCTGCTCGTGGTTGTACCTTATTATAATAAGCCCTCTCAGGAAGGCATCTATCAGCATTACAAGGCGGTAGCCGAAGCAACCGAGCTTCCCATTGTGCTTTACAATGTGCCGGGACGTACCGGTGTGAATATGACTGCTGAAACGACCCTCCGCTTGGCCCGTGATTTCAAGAATGTCGTAGCCATCAAGGAGGCATCGGGAAACATCGCCCAGATGGACGACATCATCAAGAACAAGCCCGAAGGCTTCGATGTGATTTCGGGCGACGACGGCATTACCTTCCCGTTGATAACCCTTGGTGCCGTAGGTGTGATTTCTGTACTTGGCAATGCGTTCCCGGCTGAGTTTAGCCGTATGACCCGTTTGGCCTTGCAAGGCGACTATGCCAATGCCTTGCCCATCCATCACCAATTTGCCGAAATGTGCAAATTGCTCTTTGTGGATGGCAATCCGGCCGGTGTGAAGGCAATGCTGAACATTATGGGAATGATGGAAAACAAGCTCCGTTTGCCGTTGGTTCCCGCTCGTGAGGTTACATACGACAAGCTGCGTGCCGAATGGCAGAGATTGAAGTAAGAAGAAAGGGGTAGGTGTGTCGAAGTAATAGCTTCCTATCATTTTGCCATCCAGCGTAGCGAAGAATCTCGGTGACATCCACTTGATGTACTCGAGATTCTTCGCGATGCTCAGAATGACACGTTGATAGAGGCTTTGCTTTTTGATACACCTACTTTTTTTGCCCATTTCATCGCATTTTTTCTTGCTCGGATGCAAAAAAAGCCTTATCTTCGTAGGCATAAAAAACAAGTTAACAATCACATATTATGAAAAGACTAATTCTTTGTTTGGCGGTGATGATGCTGGGCATCGTTGGCGCTATCGCACAGACCAAGGACGGTGGCATCAGTGAAGATATGTTGAGCCGTATCCGTCAAGGTTATCAAGGTACTCCGGAACAGAAGGCCGTGAAGAACGCCCTTGCTTCCAACTCCATCTCGGCTTTGGCCATCAATAGTGAAAATCTTTCGATGATTGACACTCACTTCTCGCATCGAGTGAAGACCAAAGGCATCACTAACCAGAAGTCATCGGGCCGTTGCTGGCTCTTTACCGGTTTGAACGTTCTTCGTGCGAAGATGATTGACAAGTACGAACTGCCGGGCTTCGAATTCTCTCAGAACTATAATTCATTCTATGATTTGCTCGAAAAGTCGAACCTTTTCCTGCAGGCTATCATCGATACCAAGGATCTTCCGTTGGAAGACCGCAAGGTGGACTGGTTGTTGAAGAACGCCATTGGCGACGGTGGTCAGTTTACAGGCGTTTCCAATTTGATTATGAAGTACGGCGTAGTGCCTAAGGAAGCGATGCCCGAAACTTATCAGAGCGACAATACCGGTCAGATGGGAATGATTCTGAAGTGGAAGCTCCGCGAATACGCCCTTGAACTCCGTGGCTTGAAGAACAATCAGACGAAGGCACGTAAAGAAGCTATGTTGACAGAAATCTACCGCATCCTGGTGGAATGTCTCGGTGTGCCTCCTACAGAATTCGAATGGACTCGCTACGACAAGCAGGGCAAGGCCGTAAGCACCAAGAAATATACTCCGAAGAGCTTCTATCAGGAATTCATCGGCGATGATTTGGAAAAGAACTACATTATGGTGATGAACGACCCGAGCCGTGAATATAACAAGGTGTATGAAATCGAGTATGACCGTCACGTATATGATGGAGAAAACTGGGTGTACCTCAATCTTCCGATTGAGAAGGTGAAGGAACTCGCCATCGCTTCCATCAAGGACAATACAGCGATGTACTTCTCTTGCGACGTGGGCAAGTTCTCGAATAGCAAGAAGGGTACTTTGGACATCAAGAATATGGACTACGAATCATTGTTCCGTACCAAGTTCCCGATGGACAAGAAGCAGCGTATCCAGACTTTCTCAAGCGGTTCTTCACACGCGATGACGCTGATTGCCGTTGACCTTGACGAAGCCGGCAAGCCGAAGAAATGGATGGTGGAAAACAGCTGGGGTGCATCGTCAGGCTATCAGGGTAACTTGATTATGACCGATGAATGGTTCGACAACTATATGTTCCGTGTGGTGGTAGAAAAGAAGTACGTTCCTGCCGACATTATGAAGTTGATGGAACAGAAGCCAATTATGCTTCCTTCTTGGGACCCGATGTTTGCACCGGAAGAATAATCATCCATCCTTGATAAGCTTATAGAGCTTATCAGGTAAGCATACTAATCTTATCGCAACAAGCTTATAGAGCTTCCGCCGGAAGCTCTATAAGCTTGTTTTATACTCTTTCCTAAAAAATGGCGGAACTCCCTACACTCCTGCCACCTGTTATCTGTTGATGCGCAATGTGTTATCCTTCGGTGGAAGGAGTGGATGCAAGTTGAGCAAATTCTATGGTTTTATGAGAATTGCCAATTGATGGCAAGAAGAAAAGTTCCAAAATGCGTATTCTTTTTTGAAAATTAATAATTTCTATTCAACTTGTATCAGACCATTAAAGGAAGAGTTGGGAATCAAGCGATAGTTTTGAAGGAATGATTTAGTCAACTATTGCAAAAAATGCAACAATTCTATCTTTCTGAATGCCATTTCGCGCCTTATACTTGCATTTTTGCTGAAAAATGGTTATATTTGAACCAAATCAGTAACCTTAAAAATAAATACTATGGAACAAATGCTTTTCTGGTTGGCTCCGGTGGCCTCGTTGATGGCTCTCGGTTTTGCCTGGTATTTCCATCGACAGATGATGAAAGAGAGTGAAGGGACACCGCAGATGATGAAGATTGCGGCGGCCGTCCGCAAGGGTGCCATGTCTTATTTGCGTCAGCAATACAAGATTGTGGGATGGGTTTTCCTCGGCTTGGTGATTCTCTTCTCGGTGATGGCATACGGTTTCGAGGTACAGAATCCGTGGGTGCCCGTGGCTTTCCTCACAGGTGGTTTCTTTTCCGGCCTTTCGGGGTTCTTGGGAATGAAGACGGCCACGTATGCCTCGGCACGTACGGCCAATGCAGCACGTAACTCTCTGAACGCAGGTCTTCGGGTGGCTTTCCGAAGCGGTGCGGTGATGGGGCTGGTAGTGGTTGGCCTTGGCTTGTTGGATATTTCCTTCTGGTATGTGTTGCTCAATGCAATTACGCCTGATGACGTGTTGACACCGACGCATAAGCTCTGTATCATCACGACCACCATGCTGACTTTCGGTATGGGAGCCAGTACGCAAGCACTTTTTGCCCGTGTAGGTGGTGGTATCTATACGAAGGCTGCCGATGTGGGTGCCGACTTGGTGGGTAAGGTAGAAGCCGGCATCCCGGAAGATGACCCGCGCAACCCGGCGACCATTGCCGATAATGTGGGCGACAATGTAGGCGATGTGGCCGGTATGGGTGCCGACTTGTATGAAAGTTATTGCGGTTCTATCTTGGCTACGGCGGCATTGGGTGCGGCGGCATTCATCCATTCGGGCGATGTGGCCATGCAATACAGGGCCGTGGTGGCTCCGATGCTGATTGCGGCGGTGGGTATCCTGCTTTCCATCATCGGTATCTTTGCCGTGCGTACCAAGGAAAATGCCACGATGAAGGACCTGTTAGGTTCGTTGGCGTTAGGTACTAATCTCAGCTCTGTGTTGATTGTGGTGGCTACTTTCGGCATTCTTTGGTTGTTGCAATTAGAGAATTGGTTCTGGGTTTCATGTTCGGTCGTGGTAGGCTTGTTGGTAGGCATCATCATCGGTCGTTCTACTGAATATTACACATCGCAGAGTTATCGTCCTACACAATTATTGAGCGAAAGCGGTAAGACGGGTCCTGCCACGGTGATTATCTCGGGCATCGGTTTGGGTATGCTTTCCACCGCCGTACCGGTGATTGCCGTTGTGGTAGGTATCATTGCGTCGTATCTGTTTGCATCGGGATTCGATTTTGCCAACGTAGGCTTGGGACTTTATGGCATCGGCATTGCGGCCGTGGGCATGCTCTCTACACTGGGCATCACTTTGGCTACGGATGCGTACGGACCGATTGCCGACAATGCAGGTGGCAATGCGGAAATGTCAGGCTTGGGAGCCGAGGTTCGTAAGCGTACGGATGCGCTCGATTCGTTGGGCAACACGACGGCAGCTACGGGCAAGGGGTTTGCCATTGGTTCGGCGGCTCTTACGGGTTTGGCCTTGTTGGCATCGTATGTGGAAGAGCTTCGCATCGGTTTGACACGCATCGGCGTGACCGAATTGAGTTATGGCGGGCAGACGGTAGGAGTGCAGGATGCCACGTTCTTCGACTTCATGCACTATTATGATGTGACGCTGATGAATCCGAAGGTGTTGTCGGGTATGTTCATCGGTTCGATGATGGCTTTCCTTTTCTGTGGCTTGACGATGAATGCGGTGGGACGTGCGGCTGCTCACATGGTGGGCGAAGTGCGTCGCCAATTCCGTGAAATCAAGGGTATCTTGACGGGAGAGGCTGAACCTGACTATGAACGTTGTGTGGCTATCTCTACCCGAGGTGCTCAGCGTGAGATGGTCGTTCCTTCGCTCATTGCCATTGCGACTCCCATCCTTACGGGTATCGTATTTGGGGTATCGGGTGTATTGGGCTTGTTGATAGGCGGATTGAGCAGCGGTTTTGTTTTGGCTATCTTTATGGCCAATGCCGGTGGTGCCTGGGACAATGCCAAGAAATATGTAGAAGAAGGCAATTTCGGTGGAAAGGGTAGTGAGGTACATAAGGCTACCGTGGTAGGTGATACCGTGGGCGACCCGTTCAAGGACACTTCCGGCCCGAGCTTGAACATCCTTATCAAGCTGATGAGTATGGTGGCCATCGTGATGGCCGGCTTGACCGTAGCTTGGAGTGTTTTCTAAGAGTTGTATGGGAAGAATGCAAAAAAAAGAGTTCATCATCACTGATGAACTCTTTTTCGTGACTCCGACAGGATTCAAACCTGTAACCTTCTGATCCGTAGTCAGATGCTCTATTCAGTTGAGCTACGGAGCCATACTCCAGTCATTCTTTGTCAAATCAGTTTTGGAAGTGACTCCGACAGGATTCAAACCTGTAACCTTCTGATCCGTAGTCAGATGCTCTATTCAGTTGAGCTACGGAGCCATTCTCCAATCAATTTACGTCAAACATCGTTCGTGACTCCGACAGGATTCAAACCTGTAACCTTCTGATCCGTAGTCAGATGCTCTATTCAGTTGAGCTACGGAGCCATGTCCTTTTGTTTTGACGGGTGCAAAGGTAGTGACTTTTTTTGAATCTGCAAGCGTTTTTCGCTCTTTTTTTAGAAAAAGTTAATA
>JAFQBF010000169.1 GCA_017416735.1 Bacteroidaceae bacterium
GTATCCAGTTGAATGATTTCTACCGATTCCATCAAGTCTGAAAAATAGACGGTATGTATTTCGTCATCCAAAGTAGTGATATCAAGAGAAAACAATTCTCCTTCTTTCACGCCAGCCGAATGGTTGTCCGATTGGCTAGTGCAAGCCGATAGTGCTAGCATCAAGCATAAGAATAAAATGTTGTTCTTCATCATAGTATGTTTATTGTTCTGTTTATCTCAGACAAAGTTAGAGATAAAAAGTGATAAAACCAAAAAACGGGTGCGGACAAATGAAAACTTTGTTTTCTATTAATAGTAAATGAATAAGTTGTTCTATAGCCTCGTTTTTAAGATATCATGCGGACAACCGAGGCTTCGGAAAATTCGTTTGTCCATGTATTGATGGATATTTACCCCTTTTTCTCTTGAATTTGAGTCTAACTCCTTGCACTCCTGCAACCGGGAGTTAATACTTTATGTACTAGAGCAAATATGGTGGCAGCAGTGGTGCAACCTTCGTGTTGCTCCTGTCACCAAAAAATTTCGGGAAACCTTTAGTAGGTTTCTCTGAAAGATATAGAAGGATTCGCCGAATGATTATACATCTTACCGCAAACACATACGTATGTATCGGCTTACACATACTGAAGCATTGGCACATACATGCGGGAGTGTTTTTCAGTTATGAGTTTTGAGTTATGAGTGTCTATTATTTTCGTACAAACGATGGATAACGTAAGTAGTCTCAAGTGGTTACGTTAGTAGTCTCATCGGCTTGTGTGAGTAGTCTCACATGGTATCGTAAGTAGTCTCATTTTTACGGGTGGCACGACGGTGGCAGCACTCCTGCCACCGATTTCTTTCTGATATACAATCAGTTAAGTAGCGGTGACAGGAGTGTATGGAATCATTCCATCAAATAGGCTTTGAACGATGCAAAATCCTTCGTCATAGGGATGCTTTGCTTGGTTCCCTTCATGAACGCCTGAAGCTTGGCAGGGATTTCCACTTGCTCGCCAATAATACCTTCCACCGTTTCAAGGAACTTGGCGGGATGGGCGGTTTCGAGGAATACCCCTACCTCACCTTCCTGCAAACCTTCTTCCAATGCACGATAACCACAAGCCCCGTGCGGGTCGAGCAGATAACCAGTTTCCTGGTAAGCCTTCTTCACGGTTTCACGAATTTGTTCATCCGTATAAGTGGCACCGGAGATTTCCTTCGCAATCGCTTCGTGACTATGTTCGTAGAGAGCCAATACACGGGCAAAATTGCTCGGGTCGCCTACGTCCATCGCATTGGCAATCGTGGCGATGGAAGGACGAGGGTTGTATTGAGCGGTTTGTAAATATTGATAGAAAATGTCATTGCTATTGTTGGCCGCAATAAAACGCTTCACCGGCAATCCCATCCGCTTGCCGAAAAGACCCGCGGTGATGTTTCCGAAGTTTCCACTCGGCACACATACCACCAAGTTACCAGCCTTGCCCTCCTTCTTCAACTGGGCGTATGCATAGAAATAATAGAATGCCTGAGGCAAGAAACGGGCCACGTTGATGGAGTTGGCGGAAGTGAGCTTCATGTGCGCATTGAGTTCCGCATCCATAAACGCATTCTTCACCAATGCCTGACAATCATCGAACGTGCCATCCACTTCGAGGGCGGTGATGTTTTGTCCCAATGTCGTGAATTGCTTTTCCTGAATTTCGCTCACCTTTCCCTTCGGATAGAGCACATACACGTGGATGCCTTCCACACCAAGGAAACCATTGGCCACGGCACTGCCCGTATCGCCCGATGTAGCCACCAATACATTCACCTGCTTCTGTCCCTCCTTGCGGATGAAATAACCCAAGAGACGAGCCATAAAACGTCCGCCCACATCCTTGAACGCCAAGGTCGGGCCATGGAAGAGTTCGAGGGAATAGATGTTTTCCTTCACCTTCACGGCAGGTGCATCGAAGCTCAACGTGTCATATACGATTTCTTTCAACACATCGGCCGGCACGTCTTTGCCAAAGAAAGCATCGGCCACTTGATAGGCGATTTCTTGGAAAGACAGGTTCTCGATGTTATCGAAGAACGACTGGGGAAGCGGCTTGATAACTTCCGGCATATACAAGCCTTTATCGGATGCCAAACCCTTCACTACGGCTTCTTGCAAGGAAGCTTCGGGGGCTTGGTGGTTGGTGCTATAATATTTCATAATTTAATTAAGAATTAATAATGAAGAATGAAGAATTTTTGTCTGAAGGCATTCTTCATTTTCTGAGCGAAGCGAAGTATTCTTCATTCTTCATTTATTCATAAACTCATTCATAAACTCATTTTCTTTCATCACTCCGTAGATGCCTTCCGCACAAGCTATTTCATCGAACGTCTGTACACCATCCGGCTCAATGCCCGGATAATATATCAGGAAAGGCACCGGCTCGGCGGTATGGGTGCGGAGCTCGCAAGGTGTAGGATGGTCGGGAAGTACGGCAATCGCCACGGGTTCTTCCCAATCCTTCACAGCTTCATATATAGGACCTACGGCACGTTTATCGAGATTCTCTATCGTAAGCTGCTTCAATTCGAAATTGCCTTCGTGTCCGGCCTCATCGCTTGCCTCGATGTGGAGGTAAACCAAATCATCCGTTTTCAAGGCTTCAAGAGCGGCACTTACCTTGTTCTCATAATTCGTGTCATAAAGACCGGTGGCTCCTTCTACGGAGATTCTTCGAAGTCCGGCATACACCCCAATGCCATTAATCAAGTCCACGGCAGAAATCACCGAACCCTTCTTGATGTTTGGATACATCACCGAGAGAGGCTCCATCTGCGGACGATAGCCCGGGCTCCAAGGCCAGATGCTATTGGCGGGATCCTTGCCTTCGGCCATTCGTTTCAGATTCAAAGGATGGTTCTTCAGAAGCTCTTGCGATTTCAGAATCAAGTCATTGATTAAATCGGCGGTTTCTTGTGCCTCGGGCACTTCCGCCTTCACCATCAACGGACGGAACGGATGAAGAGGGACATCGTGCGGAGGCGTACAATCAATCTGCTTGTTGCCTCCCTTGATGACCAACAGATGGCGATATTGCACACCCGTATGAAATTGCACCCGCTCATTGCCGAGATGCTCTTGCAGGTATTTCACCAAGACATCGGCATCCTCGGTCGAGATATGACCTGCCGAATGGTTTTTCAAGATGTCGCCTTCAATGCACACGATGTTGCATCGCATCGCCATATCACCCGGTTGAAGCTCCACCCCAATGCTGGCGGCTTCCAACGGGCCACGGCCCTCGTACACCATCGGGAGGTCATAGCCCATCACGGACATATTGGCTACCTCGCTTCCCGGATGAAAGCCATCGGCCACGGTGATAAGTTTCCCCGTCCTACCTTTACGAGCCAACAAATCCATATACGGAGTATGCGAGTGTTGCAACAAGGTCTTGTTTCCCAAGGAGGCGGATGGCCAATCGGCCATGCCATCTCCTAATATAATGATATGTTTCATAGGCTTAAATATTCGCCACGCTGATGATGTCGGCAAAGACACCGGCCGCGGTCACACTTGCACCGGCACCATAACCTTGAATCATCATCGGATATTCATTGTAGCGTTCGGTGGTGAGGAGCACGATGTTGTTGCTTCCTTCCAAGCCATAGAACGGATGACTACGGCTCACTTCCTGAAGGGATACACTTCCCTTTCCGTCTTCCAGCTTCGCCACGAACTTCCAATGCTTGTTCTCTTCTTCCAACTTCTGACGACGGGCCTCGAAATCGGCATCGAGCGA
>JAFQBF010000170.1 GCA_017416735.1 Bacteroidaceae bacterium
GAGAATAACGCCCACAACTCCCAACGGATAGGTGATGGCACAACTCAGGGCGGCGCCCGTTGTAGGCTCGCCCAGTTGCTTCAACGTCTGTTGGGCGGCACCCAGGGCGGGCGTGTTGGTCGTGGCTCCGCAGAGGATACCCACCATATCGCTCATCGGAATGGCACCGAACTTGCTGATGAGGATGGCCATCAGTGTGCCCAACAGGATGACACCGAAGCCCAGCATATTCAGTTGGATACCTCCTTGGCGGAAGGAACTGAAGAAGCCGGGGCCTACTTGCAAGCCAAGTTCATAGACAAATAGCACAAGACCGAAACTTTCGGCATAATTCAGCATATCGGGGTTGATGGAGAAACCCAAGTGTCCTGCCAGAATACCGGCGAAGAAGACGCAGGTTACTCCCAAGGAAATCCCCCAAAAGCGGATTTTGCCCAGTCCCAATCCTGCGGCGATGATAATGGCCATTATGACCACTGCTTGCAAGGCGCTATGTTCGAAAAACAGACTGTTCAACCATTCCATACTACAAAATTAGGAAGAAATTGTGAAACAGAAAAATAATCGGCTCAAGAATATTGGGGATTCATCAAATTCTCTTCACGCTTCCAGCCAATCGTCCATCAGTTTTCGTGCAAGGCTGAGCTTCCCGGGCAGTTCCGGAAGGCTGTCTTTATGGAAGAAGGCTCCGGCACAAAGTTCTTCCTCCTGGAGTTTGATCTCGCCGCTTTCGTATTCGGCGGTGAATCCTATCATCACGCCGCTGGGGTAGGGCCAAGGTTGGCTGCCGAAGTACTTCAGGTTCTTGATGCGGATGCCGGTTTCCTCCATCACTTCGCGGTGGACGCATTCTTCCAAGGTTTCGCCTGCTTCCAAGAAGCCCGCTACCAGTCCGTAGAAGGTGCCGCGGAAGTTCTTGGCCCGTACCATCAGTACGCTGTCGCCCTTGGTGATGCGCACGATGATGGCAGGCGAGATATGCGGATAGAATTCCTGCCGGCATTCGGGACATTTCTTTCCGATGTCGGAGATTTTGTAAGTAGGTACGCCGCACGAAGGGCAATAACGGGTGTTCTGGTCCCAATTCAGAATCTCGAACGCCTTTCCTGCCATATTGTATTCCTCGAGGGGCAGGTGGTCGTAGGATGCCCGTAGCCCCACCATCTGTCTTGCCGGAGCTTCTTCGCCCGAAATGGGGGTATGTAGGGCGTATGTCTTGCAAGGGATGCCTTGCATTTCGCCGATGTAGTGTACGATGCTTCCGATGGGCACTTTCACGGGTGGCTCATTGCTGATGGGAATGCGGTAGCCGTCGGCTTGTTGCACCATCAATATCAGGTCTTTATAGAAGACGAACCATAGGGTTTGTTCTTTCATAGTCTTTTTGATTATATTTTCTGTCATTCAGAGGAGCTTTAGCGACGAAGAATCTCGGGAGCATAAACGTGGATGTTCTCGAGATCCTTCGCTTCGCTCTGGATGACAATGAGTACTTAATCTAAAATCATTGTTAAACCGATGCGTTTACGCTCACGGTCAATGCTCACTACCTTCACCTGCACGTGTTGATGGATGCTTACCACCGTAGTCGGGTCGCTCACAAATTCTCTGCGGATTTGCGAGATGTGAACAAGGCCGTTTTCCTTGATGCCCACATCCACGAAACAGCCGAAGTTGGTGATGTTGGTCACGATGCCGGGGAGCACCATACCTTCCTTCAGGTCGTCGATGGTCTTCACGTTCTTGTCGAACTCGAATACCTGGATGGCTTGTCGGGGGTCGCGTCCGGGTTTCTCCAACTCGGCCATAATGTCGGTCAGGGTCGGGAGGCCCACTTGGTCGGTCACGTACTTCTTGATGTCTATTTGGTTTCTTAATTCTTTACTCTTGATGAGGTCTTCCACCGAGCATTTCATATCCTTGGCGATGTGCTCCACCACGGCATAGCTTTCAGGATGCACGGCCGAGTTGTCGAGCGGATTCTTGGCTCCGGGGATACGGAGGAATCCGGCGCATTGCTCAAATGCCTTGGCACCCATACGGGGAACCTTCATCAACTGCTTGCGCGAGGTGAAGGCTCCGTTTTCCGTCCGGTAGTCCACAATGTTCTGGGCGAGGGTAGGACCGAGGCCCGATACGTATGTCAGCAGATGTCGGCTGGCGGTGTTGAGGTTCACACCCACCGAGTTTACACAACTTTCCACGGTCATATCGAGTGACTTCTTCAAGGCCGTCTGGTCCACATCGTGCTGATATTGTCCTACGCCGATGCTCTTGGCTTCAATCTTCACTAACTCGGCCAACGGGTCCATCAGTCGTCGGCCGATGGAGACGGCACCACGTACCGTCACGTCATAGTCAGGGAACTCCTCGCGGGCAATCTTCGATGCCGAGTAGATGGAGGCTCCGTCTTCGCACACCACGAACACTTGAAGCTTGCGGTCATAACGTTGGTTGGTCACGAAGGCTTCGGTCTCACGGCTGGCTGTACCGTTACCGATGGCGATGGCCTCTATCTGGTATTGCTCTACCAACTTGGTCAGCTTGCGGGCGGAGAGGCTATGTTCGCTCTTGGGCGGATGCGGATAGATGGTTTCGTTGTGCAGCAGGTTGCCTTGTGCGTCGAGACAAACCACCTTGCATCCCGTGCGATACCCCGGGTCGATACCCATTACCCGTTTCTGTCCCAAAGGAGGAGCCAAGAGCAGCTGACGGAGATTTCCGGCAAAGACACGGATGGCTTCTTCGTCGGCTTTCTCCTTGCTGAGGGTGGCAAATTCGGTCTCGATGCTGGGCTTCAACAGTCGCTTGTAGGCATCACGTACGGCTTCTTTCACCTGTTGGCTACATTCATTGTTGCCACGGACATAGCTTCTTTCCAGGCGTTCGGTACATTCTTCGTCGTCGGGAGAGATGCTTACTTTCAAAAGTCCTTCGGCTTCTCCACGGCGGATGGCCAGGAGTCGGTGCGAGGTACATCGCTTCAACGGCTCGCTGAAGTCGAAATAATCCTTGTACTTGGTAGCTTCCTCTTCCTTGCCCTTCACCACCTTGGAGGTGATGATGGCTTGTCGGGAGAATTGGTTGCGGAGTTGGTTGCGTGAACGCTCGTCCTCGCTTACCTGTTCGGCGATGATGTCACGGGCACCTTTCAAGGCATCGTCTTCATCCTTCACCTCTCCTTTAATGAAGGTACGCACACGGGCCATCAGGTTGTTTTCCCGTTGCATCATCAGGATAGTGGCCAGTGGTTCCAAGCCTTTCTGACGGGCAGCCTCGGCACGGGTCTTCCGCTTGGGTTTGTAGGGGAGGTAGATGTCTTCCAGCTCGGTGGCATCCCAGCAAGCCTCGATGCGCTTCTTCAGATCAGCGCTCAGTTTCCCTTGTTCCTCGATGGTCTTCAGGATGGTCTCCTTGCGCTTGGCCATTTCGCACAGCTTGTCGTAGCGTTCCTTGATTTCTCCGATTTGCACCTCATCCAGTCCGCCTGTCGCTTCCTTGCGGTAGCGGCTGATGAAGGGTATGGTGGCTCCCCCGTTGAGCAGGGAGAGAGTGTTTTCTACTTGTCGCACGGCAATATTGAGTGCCGATGCTATCATTTTGCTGAATATTTCCATTTTCTTTCTGTTTCTATCGACAAAATTACAAAATAGTTGTAATTTTACCACACAAAACATTTAATAATTGAACGTATGGACAAGATTGTATTGATAACCGGTGCATCGAGCGGTATTGGCGAAGGATGCGCCCGCAAGTTTGCTTCGGAAGGAGCACGCTTGATTTTGAATGCCCGTAGTGTAGATAAGCTCGAAGCCTTGGCCGAGGATTTGAAGGAAAAGTATGGCACGGCTTGTTATGTGTTGCCGTTCGATGTGCGCGACCGCAAGGCCGCATCGGCAGCATTGGCTTCCTTGCCGGAGGAATGGCAAGCCATCGACATCCTCATCAACAATGCCGGATTGGTCATCGGGGTGGATAAGGAACACGAAGGCGATTTGGACGAATGGGACATCGTGATTGATACCAACATCAAGTCCCTCTTGGCAATGACCCGTATGGTGGTGCCGGGCATGGTGGAACGTGGCCGTGGACACATCATCAACATCGGTTCGATTGCTGGCGATGCTGCCTATCCGGGCGGCAGTGTGTATTGTGCTACCAAGGCAGCGGTGAAGGCCCTTTCGGAC
>JAFQBF010000029.1 GCA_017416735.1 Bacteroidaceae bacterium
TTCCAATGTACGCATGATTTTTTCTTCCATTTCCATACCTTATATGATATATACGTTCAAGGTTCGTTTTCGGGTACTATTTTTTGATACCAAATTCTTCTCTCAATCGTTTCAGGGCTTTCATGATGTGTTTCTTCACGCCACTGGTGCTGATACCCCACTTCTCTGCCACCTCTTGGTACTTCTTGTTTTCGTAATAACACTCCTTGAGGATGCTTTTCGTTGGGTCGGTCAGTTGCTCGATGAGGGCTTCGATGCGTCGGATGCGTTCTTCCCTTTCATCGGGCGAAGTGTCCATATCTTCTTCCGTGATGACCCGGTAGAAATCGGCATATTGTTCTTCTACTTGCAGATGACGGAGATGGTCGATGCATCGGTTCCTTATTTGGGCATACAGATAGGCACTGGCGGTCTCGGGTTTCAATTCGCCGAAGTGTTGCCAAGCTTTTTCGAACACATCGTTCACGATGTCCTTGCATACCTCCTCGTCCGTGATGAAGCGGAAGGCATAGTAATACAAGCGGGCATAGTTTTCCTTGTATAGTTGTTCGAAACTGTATGTCTGGGTCAATTCTCGATGCATATAATACTCTCAGATGATTGCTATCTTCAAAAGGGCAAAGATAATGCTTTTTTGGTATATTGGAAAGACTCTTGGTGAAACCGCAAGCATTTTGACGAAGATTGAGAACCAACTTCCGGAGTCTAGTAGATTTATATCAATGTCGGTCATAAGTCATCTTTAAGCATCTACACAATATTATTAGAAACACAAAAGTTTCCTTTTCAGAAGGAAACAATCTCTGAAAGTTTCCTTTTCAAAAGGAAATTGTGTATATTTGTGGGCATAAATTGAGTTAGGTATGGAACTTCGTAGTACATTTCAGTGTGTTATTGTCTCAAAGCGAAGATGAGGGCAAAGCCTTGGAAAATATTGTCTATATGATGTTGGAACGTAGTTTGAAGGGAGACGACCGTGTGTTCTATTTCTCTGAAGCTAAGGAATGTGATTTTGTCATTCAAAGGGGTGACCAAATTGAAGAATTGGTGCAAGTGTGTTGGGAACTTGAAGAAACGAATATAGAGCGTGAGGTGGAAGGTATTCTTACTGCTTCTGCCGTGACGGATTGTCGGACATGCAAAATAATAACTTTCAACCAACAAAGAACTATACAACGAGGTGAACTCAGAATAGAAGTTCTTCCAATTTGGAGGTTGTAGTTCACTTGTGGCACTCCAACCGATTGAAAATCAGTATGGAGTGCCGTAAGTGATAGAGTGAAGAAGGGTAAACTTACAAGTTATAAAACAAGCTATTCATCCCGCAAAGCATCTGCTGGAAGAATGTTTGCCGCTTTCACGACAGGTATAATTGTCCCTATCAATGATACGAGAAGCAATATCAGGTAAGTAATCAGGGTGACTATGCTGAAATGCAATCCGAAACTGTTGACCCAATATTTGTCGCTGACAATAGGATAACGTCCTGGCGCAAAGATATCGTCGAACAATCCTTCCATGTGGATATAGTTGAATAGAAGCGGTAAGCTACAGACAAATGCCAATGTAACCAACAAGGCTGCTTCTGTCAGGAACTGAACAATGATGGTATGGCGACTGGCTCCCATGCTACGCATCACACCGATTTCCTGCCGACGGGCATTGCTACGAATCCAGAAAGTTCCCAACATACCCAAGAAGATGCATAGAATGGCAAAACCGGCCAAGGCATAGTGCATACGTATCTTGTTGTAGATACCGCTTGCGTTGTTGTTTGCTTCGCATACTTCGCTGAAACTCTGGATACTGTCAAAATAGATGTTGCCCCATTCCAAAGTAGGAGCGATTTCGTCGGTAAACCGTTCAATGAAGGCTTCTTCGTTTACTCCTTCTTTTAGTTTGAAAACGAAAGGATACCGCCAATGCATCCATGGGCTTGCTTCTATTTCCTTTTCAAAGTAAATGGCCAAAGCGTACGGTTGCGTATAATCATAATGCTTGTAATCGGAGAACACGCCCAATACTTCAAGACCGCTACTCATGTTGGCACTTTGATAGACTATTTTCCCACGTGCCTCTTTCGTACCGAACAACTCGATCGCCAAGTTCTCAGAAAGATAGATTCCTTCCTTCTCGGGGATAACCGAAACAGGGCCGTTGGTTATGGCATCTCTCATACCGTATGTGACAAATGGATTGGTGCCTTTCACAAACGAATACCATTGCAAATGTGCGAAGTTCTTTTGGGCTACATCCGCAGTATCACGGAAGAGTTGGGACCCGCTCCAGTTCCTACTACCGGGAAAACAAAGTTGAACAGGTATAGCTATGCTTTCTACTTCGGGCAAGTCGCGTATAATGCGTGCCACCCTATTGTAGTGTTCTACTTTCATCGAGTCATTGGCTGCTGCTTCAGCATCAAACTTGCCATGTGTCTGTTCGTACATGGCGAGGCGTACCACATAGCGTCCTTCAGCTTCATACCCTGGGTTAATGTTCTTGGTGGATGTCAACACGCAGATAGGGTCGAGTACTATCCAGAGAAAGAAACTTGTTATCAGCAATTCCAGGAATATCCAACCGTTCATTCGACGTTGGTTCCATATTTGATTCCATATAATTTTTAACATAAGCTTATCTTTTAGAATGAATACTATTGATGATGGAATGTTTCAATGCCCAAACGGTAGGTATCAATGCCGAGATAAGGTTCAGCAGAACGCAGAACAGTAGAGCGGAACCAAATACGATGGGATTAAAAAGCATTTCGAATGTAACGTTTATTTCTGAACCGCTACCAGTCACAACACCGTCGAACAAGTGCAGAATCCAATCGCTTGTTGTCAATATGATGAGGTAGGAAAGCGCTAGTCCCAATAGACTTCCTGTAGCTGTGAGCAACAGGTTTTCCCACAATACCTGACGGATGATTTCACGGCTACTTGCACCGTAGGCACGTCTTACTCCTAGTTCGGACATACGGCTGTCCATGCGGTTCGAAATCATGCCACTCAGATTCAGGGCAGGAATGAATATCAAGGCTATCAGGATGAAGATGTAGTTTTTCATCAGACTCCAGAAGGAAAATCCATATTCGTCGTTGTTGCCTGTACGGAAAGTACTCATCCAATAGTCGTCCGGTTGACCGAAGAATTCATGTCGATAAACAGAATCCTGTTGGTTGTACCGGTCAATCATGTCGAGCACTTCACGGCGTAACTCTTTCTTGTCGGAGGCCAGCATGAAAGCATGGATTCCACCCATAAAGCCCATTTGTTCCTTGTTTATAAAGGAGGAAGCATTATGGGTAATAGGTGTCCATGCATCGGCAGTAGCATATGGGGTGGCGTTCGATGGGTCTTTTACCACACCTATAACCGTGAATTCTTTGCCATTAAAAAATATCTTTTCACCCAATGGGGTGGAATGGGCAAATATCCGACGGGCAAACGATTCGCTGAGGACAACTACTGGTTGTACAGCTTCTTGTTCTTCTGGTGAGAAACCACGTCCGGCCAGGAATTGGAAAGTGAACACTTGCCAAAAGTCGGCATTCACATAACGGAGAAAGGTTTTCACCGCTTTTTTGTCACCTACTTTGGAGGCCAAAGTAGTTCCGTTGTTGGTTTCTACCGCAGCTACAGCCTCTGCGTGCTTCAACTTTTGGAGATACTCGGACACGAAATAGTAGGAAACGCCGCTGTTGCACGACCAGTTTCCTTCGTTGTCCTTGTCAACCCGCATCGAGGTACTGATGGTCAGAATGCGGTTGCGGTTGTATTCCGGATAGATGGGAGCGAATTTTACATAAAAGATGATGAACAATGTCATCACTAAGGCTATGGAAAGTCCTGTGGCAGCGATATAGATAGACGTGAAAAGCCTATTCTGCTTCATCAGGTTCCACGCCTGTTTTAGGTAAAGCCTGTGTTTTGTACTCATAATGTTTCTTGTTTTAATGTTATTGCTATTGCCTTCTATATAGCAAAAACCATGCCAGAGTGTTAAGTTGTTGAAAATGAGTATGTATTAAAAACGGAAGTGTCCGTTTTCGGACACTTCCGTGCGAAATCGGACACTTGATGTGTACGGAAATGGATGATGTCTTGACTTTTTTATTTCAATATCGTACCAATCAGTTTTTTCTCTCCATCTTTCTTCAAAGCATACACCAAATAGAATCCTTCGGGCAGCAGTTCCAAGGAAATCTCCGGATGATACTTTACTTGCGAGACGGTCTCACCGATGGCGTTGCAGATAAGGACCTCCTGCACATCGGAAAGTGTTGGAAGTACCAATTTGTTTCCTTGATTCAAGAGGGGGATGTCCATCGGAGGAGCCGTGTTCAAGGCCAGGGGTGCGCTTTCGTTGCCATAACGGTCGGAGGCGCTGACGGCATAATATCGCTTGCCTTCTGATGCTTTTACGGTCAGTGTGGTGTCTCGAAGGGATGTGGCAAACAGGTGGTTGGCATTCTCGGTATCCACCGGATAGGTGCTTGAGGCGTACAGATGATACACCACAGGCAAGTCGTCATTGTCCTTCGAGGCTGACCACGAGAGCTTGATGCTTCCGTCCTCCGACGCTTCATAAACGGGTGAAGCGGGAGCGGTAGGGGCGATGCTGTCTTGCCAAGTCATCGGTGGAACCAAGGCCGGGGCGGTATAGAACTCGTGCTTCAGTTCATCGAAGATACCCTTTACATTATCCAACAAGAAACGGTTGCGGAAGAAGGCGTGACCTGCCAAGCCCGTCTGACGGGTGAAGAAGAGCTGGCGACTCACTTCATCGAGTGGCCAATCCCTTTCGCGGGGCGAGAGAAAATAGATGCCGAGCCCCGGTACGACCCAACGTCCGTGGTCGTTCTCCTTCCAGTCGAGGGCGAAGGGGTAGAAGTGGTTGTCCTTGAAGTACATCATCGGGAAGAGGGCATCGTGGATGCCTTCCTTCAACCAACCTTGTGCGTCCTGATATACCGTCTCGTAGGCGTTCCAGCCGAGGGAAGAGTATCGGCTTGTGTCCTTGAACTTGCCTACGGGCGAGCTGCTGACCTTGACCCACGGCTTCGCTTGCTTCACCTCGTTGTATAGACGGCGGGCGATGGCGGTGATGTTGTCGCGTCTCCATTGCTTCAGGTCCTTGCCCTTGCCGTATTGGCGGTGGGTGTCGCGGTCGGGGAAACGGCGGGCATTCTCGGGATAGCGGATGTAGTCGAAATGGATGCCATCGACATCGTATCGGGTCACGATTTCGCGGACGATGCTTGCCAAGTAGTCGGCGGTTTCGGGATGACCGGGGTCGAGGTACCAGGCACCTTGGTGTTGCTTGCATATCTTCCGGTTCTTGCGGACGATGGAGTGCTTGCCTAAGAGTTTCACTTGTCGGTTGTTGCCGGCAGGGATAGTCACTATCCAGGCGTGAAGTTCCATACCCCGCTTGTGGCATTCCTCGATGGCGAAGGCCAGCGGGTCGTAGCCCGGGTTGCGTCCTGTCCGTCCCGTCAAGGCTTCGGGGAAGGTCTCTATTTGCGAAGGGTAAATCAAGTCTCCGCGAAGGCGTGTCTGAAGCATCACGGTGTTGAAGTTGGCTTCCTTCAGTTGGTCGAGGATGGCACAAAGTTCCTGTTGCTGCTTTAAAATGCTGGAGGCATTGGTGGCCTTGTTCCGTGGCCAGTCCATACCGCCAAGGGTGGTGAGCCAAGTCGCCCGGATTTCGTGCTTGGGCTGGGCTTCCGCCTTGGCTATGATAAGGAATGTCGATAGGAGTATGAGTAAAAAAGTCCGCATTTCAGTTAAATTTGTCGGCAAAGATAATAAGTAATTGATGAATTTGTTATTTTTGCATGATAAAAACTCTCGTGTCATTCTGAACGGAGTGAAGAATCTGAATGCATATACGTGGTGTTTACAGATCCTTCGCATAGCTCAGGATGACACTGCTAATTGAAAAACTATGATAACCTTTACCATTGCATTACTATTGCTCATCGGCGGATATGTCGTTTATGGAGCATACGTCAATCGGGTGTTCGGCCCTGACGACCGGAAGACGCCGGCCGTGACGATGGCGGACGGAGTGGATTACATCCCGCTGCCCACCTGGAAAATCTTTATGATCCAGTTCCTCAACATTGCCGGTCTCGGACCTATCTTTGGGGCGATTATGGGGGCACAATTCGGTACGGCTTCCTATCTGTGGATTGTCTTGGGAACCATCTTTGCCGGGGCGGTACACGACTTCTTCTCGGGAGCCCTTTCCATCCGTAACGGAGGCGAGAGCTTGCCGGAAATTGTCGGTCGCTATTTAGGTATGACCACCAAGAAGGTGATGACCGTCTTTACTATGATTCTGATGATTCTCGTGGGAGCGGTCTTCGTGAGTGGCCCTGCCGAGTTGATTGCCGGTATGACTCCCGACTGGATGGACGCTTATTTCTGGATCATCGTCATCTTCCTTTATTATGTATTGGCGACCCTGATGCCCGTCGATAAGATTATCGGTAAGATTTATCCGCTCTTTGCCATTGCCTTGCTCTTTATGGCGGTGGGCATCCTCGTGATGCTTTATGTGAAGAATCCTGACTTGCCCGAAATGTGGAATGGTTTCGGCACGAAGTACGAAGCGAATCCTATCTTCCCGATGATGTTCATCTCCATCGCTTGTGGAGCGATTAGTGGTTTCCACGCCACCCAATCGCCGTTGATGGCACGTTGTATGAGTCACGAAAAGCATTGTCGCCCCATCTTCTACGGCGCAATGGTGGCCGAAGGGATTGTGGCATTGATTTGGGCAGCTGCGGCTACTTACTTCTTCCAGGAAAACGGTATTGTCGATCAACTGACCGGCAAGGCATTCTCGGGTGCGGCGGTAGCTACCCGCATCTCGAACGAATGGCTCGGTGCGTTCGGTGGCATCTTGGCTATTCTGGGTATCGTGGCAGCTCCGATTACCAGCGGTGATACGGCTCTCCGTTCGGCCCGTCTCATTGCTGCCGACTTCCTGCATATCGACCAGCGTCCCGTTGCCAAGCGTTTGCTCATCTGCATCCCGCTCTTCTTGCTCACTATCGGTGTGTTGGTGTATAGCTTGAGCGATGCCGAAGGCTTCAAGATTATCTGGCGATACTTCGCCTGGTGCAACCAGACGCTTTCGGTATTCACCTTGTGGGCAATCACCGTTTATCTGGTGCGTGAAAAGAAAAACTATTACATCACTTTGCTCCCGGCCTTGATGATGACGTTGGTTTGCTCTACCTATATATGTATCGCTCCCGAAGGCTTGTCGCTTCCACAACCGGTGGCTTATGGCATCGGCGGTACATGCTTGTTGATAGCATTGATATGGTTTAATCTTTGGTTAAAGAAAGAAACACAAAAACGCTTATGAGAAAATTCAGAAAATCAACTTGGATGCCATTGGCCTTGTTGGTCTATACCACGACGATGGCCGTTTATTTCCTTCCGAAGAATTCGGAAATCAGTGATACGGAGAAGTGGCTCACCTTTGGGGCCTCGTATGGCATCATCGCCTTGTTGTGGTATGTACTTCGCCTTAAGGAACGGCGAATGGAACAACGCAACAAAGAGATAGAGGATACGTATAAGAAGTGAATACGTCAAAATAGAAAACGTGTCATTCCGGGCAATGTTCAGAATGACACGTTTTTTTATGAATGTAATTTCTCTTTCAGGAACTGTCCCGTATAGGATTCGGTACACATGGCCACTTCGGCCGGAGTACCAGCCGCCATCAGGTAGCCGCCGCGGTCTCCACCTTCGGGACCTAAGTCTATCACGTGATCGGCACACTTCACCACATCAAGGTTGTGCTCGATGATGACGATGGTGTGGCCACGGGAGATGAGCGAATCGAAGGCTTCGAGCAATTTCTTGATGTCGTGGAAGTGCAGTCCGGTGGTAGGCTCATCGAAAACAAAGATGGTCGGCACCGTCTTTTCGAGGCTGAGGAAGTAAGCCAACTTGACGCGCTGGTTTTCGCCGCCCGACAAGGTGGATGATGACTGTCCTAATTTCACATACCCCAAGCCGACTTCCTGAAGGGGACGTAGTTTCTTGACTATCTTGGGCTGCCCGTGTTCGGTAAAGAACTCGATGGCTTGGTTGACGGTCATCTCGAGTACATCGTAGATGCTCTGTCCTTGGAACTTCACTTCGAGAGTCTCAGCCTTGAAGCGCTTGCCGTGGCATGACTCGCACTGCAGTACGAGGTCGGCCATGAATTGCATCTCGACGGTGATGGTACCTTCGCCTTTACACTCCTCGCAACGTCCTCCTTCGGTGTTGAACGAGAAGAAGCCCGCTCCGTAACCCATCTGCTTGGCCAAAGGTTGTTCGGCAAAGAGCTTGCGGATTTCATCGTATGCCTTGACGTAAGTCACGGGGTTGCTTCGTGTGGACTTGCCGATCGGATTCTGATCGACAAATTCGATGTCTTTCATCATGTGCACATCGCCTTCCAGTGAGAGATGTTCACCGGGACGTTCGCTGCTTTCGCTGTATTCACGTTTCAGAGCCTTGTAGAAGACTTCGCGTACCAAAGTGCTCTTGCCCGAACCGCTTACACCGGTAACGACGGTCATCACGTTCAAGGGGAAGCGCACATCGATTCCTTTCAGGTTGTGCTCGCGGGCACCTTTAACCTCGATGTAGTTGTTCCACGGACGTGGGGCAACGGGTGGTTCGATGGTCTCTTCTCCCAACAGATAGCGTACGGTGTGACTTTGGCTGCCGGGTTGCAAGTCTTTCATGTCGCCTTGATAGACTATTTCGCCTCCCAAGCGTCCGGCATTCGGGCCGATGTCGATGATATAGTCGGCTGCACGGATGATTTCCTCATCGTGCTCTACCACCACTACTGTGTTTCCTAATTGCTGGAGTTGACGAAGCACCTTGATGAGACGGTCGGTGTCCCGGCTATGAAGGCCGATGCTCGGCTCGTCCAGAATATACAGGGACCCCACGAGACTACTGCCCAATGAGGTAGCCAGGTTGATGCGTTGGCTCTCACCACCCGATAGTGTGTTGCTCAGGCGATTGAGCGTGAGGTAGCCTAATCCCACATCCATCATAAACTGGATACGATTGTTGATTTCCGTAAGGATGCGCTTGGCCACGGCGGTATCATGATCGTCCAGTTGGAGACTACGGAAGAACTCCTGCAAATCGTGAATCGGCAAATCGACCAATTGGGAGATGGAACGTCCGCCCACTTTTACATAGCTTGCTTCCTTTTTCAGACGGGTGCCGTGACAAGTGGGGCAGAGGGTCTTTCCCCGATAGCGGGCAAGCATCACGCGATATTGAATCTTATATTGGTTTTCTTCCAACATCTGGAAGAAGGAATCGATACATGCCTTTTCCCTCGGGCCGTGCCATAGATAGTCCTTCTGCTCTTGCGTCAGCTCATAATAAGGCGTGAAGATGGGGAAGTTGTGCGCCGGTGCTTCACGCAGGAATTCCTTTTGCCATTCACTCATCTTTTCGCCCCGCCAGCACACCACGGCACCTTCATAAACAGAGAGGGCACGATTGGGTATCACCAGTTGTTCATCGATGCCGATAACCCGTCCGAAGCCTTCACAAGTGGGGCATGCCCCTATGGGGGAGTTGAACGAGAACATCTGGTCGGTCGGTTCCTCGAAGGTGATGCCGTCGGCCTCGAATTTGGTGCTGAATGTGAAGAGTTGTGTGCTGCCGTCGGCCGAATAGAAGCGGAGCATACAAGTGCCGTCGCCCTCGTACATGGCTGTTTCGGCCGAGTCGGTCAGTCGGCTGATGCTGGCTTGGTCAGTGTCGGAGGTCATACGGTCGATGAGGAGATAGACGTTGGCTTTCTTGCTTTCGCCCTCGCTTTGAAGCTTAATCAGATAATCCTCGATGCGCATAATTTCACGGTTCACCTCTACGCGGGCAAAGCCTTGCTTCATGTCGATGTCCAGTTGCTCCATCAACGTGCGTCCTTCACGAGGGACGAGCGGTGCCAGGACGGTGAATCGGGTGCCTTGCGGGAAGTCCAGCATACATTGCACGATGTCTTCCGCACTATGCTTTTTCACCAGTTGTCCGCTCACGGGTGAGTAGGTCTTGCCGATGCGGGCAAAGAGCAGACGGAGGTATTCATAGATTTCGGTGGATGTTCCCACGGTGGAACGGGGATTTCGGCTCGACACCTTCTGCTCGATGGCGATAGCAGGAGGGATGCCCTTGATGAAATCACACTCGGGCTTGCTCATACGTCCTAAAAACTGACGGGCGTAGGAAGACAGACTTTCCACATAGCGGCGTTGTCCTTCGGCATAGAGCGTATCGAATGCCAACGATGATTTGCCCGAGCCGGAGAGACCGGTCACTACGACCAACTTTCCGCGTGGAATATCTACGCTGATGTCTTTTAAGTTGTTTACCTTGGCTCCACGGATGGAGATATATTTGCTTTCACTCATATTCCAATCTGTTTTTTGGGTTGCGATATGCAAAGATAACATTTACTTTTTTTATCTTTGCACCTAATTAAAAAAGATTAAGTAAGATGAAGATAAAAACTTTCTTTTCCATGCTGATAGCCGGTTTGATCAGCATGACGTTGCAAGCCCAGTCTGTTGCTCCTAAGCGTGAATTTCGGGGAGCTTGGATTCAATGCATCAACGGACAGTTCCAAGGAATGACCGCCCAAAAGATGCAGAGTGTATTGACTACCCAGCTCAACGCCTTGCAAAAGGCGGGTATCAACGCCATCATTTTCCAGATTCGAGCCGAGGCCGATGCTCTTTATCAATCAAGTTACGAGCCATGGAGCCGTTTCCTCACCGGTGTGCAAGGCCAGTCTCCCCAATGGGATCCTCTGCAATGGATGATTGATGAATGTCACAAGCGGGGAATGGAACTGCATGCTTGGATAAATCCTTACCGGGCCAGAATCAAGAGCACAAGGACATTGTCTCCTGAACATCCCATCAATAAGTATCCCAAACAGTTCCTGGAATATGCCGGACAGCAGTATTTCGACCCCGGTTTGCCTGAAAACCGCAAGTACATCTGTAAGATTGTACGCGACATCGTGACTCGTTACGATGTAGATGCCATTCATATGGACGACTATTTTTATCCTTACCCGACACCGGGCATCGACTTCCCCGACCAATTGAGCTTTGCGCAATACGGACGCGGATATGCCGATAAGGGAGACTGGAGACGTGACAATGTGAACGTATTGATTAAGGAGATACACGAAACCGTACGCGAATGCAAGCCTTGGGTGAAGTTCGGTGTCAGTCCTTTCGGCATCTACCGCAATCAGAAAAGTGACCCGAACGGAAGCCTTACCAATGGCTTGCAGAATTACGACGACCTTTACGCCGATGTGCTCTTGTGGGTGAACAACGGTTGGGTGGATTATAACATTCCGCAAATCTATTGGGAAATCGGACACAAGGCTGCCGATTATGACACCCTCATCCGTTGGTGGGCGAAGCATGCTTCGGCACGTCCGTTGTTCATCGGTCAGGACATCCACCGCACCGTGAAGAATGCCGATCCTCAGAATCGCTTGCAGCATCAGCTTCCCGCCAAGATGAAGCTTCAACGTTCGCTTCCTACCGTGCAGGGAAGTTGCCAATGGTATTCGGCTGCCGTGGTGGAGAATCCCGGCAATTATGCCACTTTGTTGGAGAAAAATTACCATCGTTATCCGGCACTGATTCCGACTTCGCCTTTCATGGACGACAAGGCACCGGGAAAGGTGAAGAAACTGAAGATGTCGTGGACTTTTCAGGGGCCGGTCTTGATGTGGAAGGAACCGAAGGCCAAGACAGAGTTGGACAAGGCTGTGCAATATGTGGTTTATCGTTTCGACAAGGGCGAGAAGGTGAATCTGAATGATCCTTCAAAGATTGTGACCATTACTCGCGAGAACTTCATCATTTTGCCATACGATGAAGGTAAGGTGAAGTACCAATACGTAGTGACTGCCCTCGACCGTTTACATAACGAATCGAAAGCTGTAAAGAAACAGGTGAAGCTATAAGAGCTTCACCTGTTTCTTTTGATGTTTATACGTGTACTTCATTCACCACCTGGCCGTCGAACAGGTTGATGGTGCGGGTAGCGTAACCGGCATCGCGTTGTGAGTGGGTTACCATTACCACGGTAGTACCTTCGCGGTTCAATTGGGTGAGGAGGTCCATCACTTCTTTACCGTTCTTTGAGTCGAGGTTACCTGTCGGTTCGTCGGCGAGGATAATCTTCGGGTTGGCTACCACGGCACGAGCGATGGCTACACGTTGTTGCTGACCACCCGAGAGCTGTTGCGGGAAGTGCTTCACGCGGTGACTGATGTCCATGCGCTTCATGGCTTCTTCCACACGGCGCTTGCGTTCTTCCTTCGGCACACCCATGTAGAGAAGCGGAAGCTCGATGTTTTCATAGACATTCAGCTCGTCGATGAGGTTGAAGCTTTGGAACACGAAACCGATAACACCTTTACGCAAATTGGTACGTTCGGCTTCGGTGAACTTCGATACGTCCGTACCGTTCAGTTCGTAGGTCCCGTTGGAGGGGTTGTCCAGCAATCCGAGAATGTTCAGCAAGGTTGACTTACCGCATCCTGACGGTCCCATGATGGCAACAAATTCGCCTTCCTTGATTTCGAGGGTTACATCGTGCAAAGCCCAAGTTTCCACTTCTTCAGTTCTGAAGATTTTCTGTAATTTTTCTGTCTTAATCATAATTGTAAGTATTTAAATTGTTGATAATATTGTTTGTTCCGCTCTGAATGACAAGGTAAATTCATTCACTTTTCACCACATCCGCAGGATTCTCATTTGCGGCTTTCCATATTCGGTAACCCACGCAAATTGTTATCAGCAAGCCTGTCAGGAGCAGGATACCGATGTAAAGCCATACCGGAATGTCTGTTTGAATGACATAAACTTGCATCCATTCTTTCATGATGGCATAGCCGATGAGAAAAGCCACGAGGGCTGATAATGCCAGTACAATGGCATATTCCTTAGCAAACAGTCCGGCGATGTCCTTCACCTTGGCACCGTGAATCTTGCGGAGAGCCATTTCCTTGCGGCGGCGTTCACACGAGAGGTTCACCAGCGAGAAGATGCCGAATAGCGAGATGAATACCGAAACCGTAGCTGCCACGACCAATAGTTTCAACAAGGCTTCTTCGGATACGAGGGTCTTCTTGATCCATTGGGCAGGAGTCGTTGCTCCAAAAATACGGATATGAGGACATTTCTCCTTGAAATAATCTGTCAGCTTCCGGTTCACTTCCTCAAAATCTCCTTGGTAAGTAAAGACGATGCTCCTGATGTTTTCATACTCCGAAGGAACATAGAAAAGACTGGGAGCGGATGGTTCCATTGGTGATAGACGTATGTCTTTGATGACTCCCACCACATAGTTCTTTTGGGTCAAGATGGTTTTTCCCACCGCTTCTTCCAAAGGCCATCCCAATACTTTAAGGGCCGATTCGTTCAGTACAATCTCGCCAGGAGTTTTGGCAACAGTGCCCGCCAACAGCTGGAGACCGAAGTGTTCATAGATGTCCGGATTGATGTAAGCACGGTCCAGTCTTATGGGAGAGGCGTCGGCAGACTTGCCACTCCATTCGTTGATCGGTACTTGCCCGAATTCATTGAAAGGCAGTCCATAAAGGGCGTGGGCATCAATGTAGGGAATCTGCTTCATGTGCTGATAGATTTCCATATATGTATCAGGAGTGGCTCCCGCCAGGTTGTTGTGTACAAAACCAATCTCGGTATTCTTGAATCCGGTATCGGCAGAGTGGTGCAAGTAATAGAGTTGCTTGTACATCACCGTCGAACAGAAGATGAAACCGATGCTGATGACCAACTGAATGCCTAAACACACCTTGCGCATCACTTGCAGATTGTCCTTGCGGAGACCTGCCTGCAAGGTCTTCCGGCATTGCGTGTAAATGATTGCCCATGAAAGTAGAAGCGAGGCGGCTATCACCGTCAGCATGAACATCGTGCCTTCTCCGTAAAAGTAACCCAATGATTCCTCAATGCCCGAAAGCTTGCGGAAGGCAGGAAGGGTCAGCTCCAGAATGAGCATACCTACGGGATAAGTACATACGAGCAATACCAGTAATTCGGTCATCAACAAGGCGGTGAGGCTGGCTTTCGATGCGCCATGTACCTTGCGGAGTGTCATTTCGCGGACACGCATCCGGATGCGGATGGCGAAGAGAATGAGGTAATTGAGCATAGCCGCCAGTACGATGAGGCCTCCCAACAGACAGAAGATACGGATGTGTTCCAACTGTACCGTATGGAATTGCCCTTCCCGGTTTTTGAAGTCTTTCAGCAAGATGCCTCGGAAGGCGGTTTCCTCCTGATGGTCTTTCTTCAAGGCAGCTTCCAGTTTGTTCATTGCCTTTTCTATATCGGTATCCGGATGGAAGCGGACGATGGTGCTTCCTGTTCTTTGGTTCCAAGGCGAAACCGTGACGGTTTCACCGCTTGAAGTGGTGAAGGAACGGGCTTCAACCGGTATGTTTGCGGTCAGGATGTCCCACGTGAAGTTGGAATGCCCTTCCACATCGCGGAAGAGGGTGGTGATGGTTCCCAACACTTCGTCCTTGTTCTTCAGCGGTAGGCCGATGACATTTGTCGTGCCGTATAGCTTTATGGCCGTGCTTTCCGACAGGGCATATTGCTTCGGCTGTAGGTGGAAGTCGGGCATGCCTTGTAGGATGTAGATAGGAAACATTCTGAGCGTAAGGCTGTCCACACCATTGATATAGATAGGAGTATCGTTGTGCCTGATGATTCCGACTTGGGTCGGACGGCACGTCTCCTCTGCTTCTGGCAACACTTCCTTGATATATCCGGCCAAAGGGGCAGCACAGTAATCTTGGAATTGGGTGTCATAAGATTTTTTGGATTGGATGTAATATGTACGTTCCGACTCTGGCCAATGGGTGTCGTAAGTCAGGTTGTATTTCAGCCACATCCCCGACAGGGACGAGGTGGCCAGGCCAATGGCAAGCCCCAAGAGGCTGACCAATGTCTGCGTCTTATACTTCAGCAGGTTTCGCAATGCGATGGTAAGGTTATGTGTAATCATAGATGCAGTTTTATGTCATTATTCGTTCTTGATAATCGTGGCCGGGTTGATACGTGCTATCTTCAGAATGCGGAAGATGACAGTCAGTGCCGTGATGCCCGCCACGCCCAATAGGATACCTCCCCAATACAGGATGCCGTAGTGGAAGAACACCGAATACATCTGCTTCCATATCTGAAGTATCAGAAAGACTATCGGAAAAGCAAAGATAGCACTGATTCCCAACAGACGGACATACAATCGGGCAAAAAGTGCGATAATTTCTTTCAGCCCCGCTCCATTTACCTTGCGGATGGCCACTTCCTTCTGCCGGCGTTCGGTGTCGAGGGTGATGGCGGAATAAACCCCGAGCAAGGTGATGATAAGACATACACCGGAGAAGAACAGGATGATGCCCTTCAGGTTGTTTTCCAAGGACTGGTATTCTTCAATTTCAGCTTGTAAAGTACCGATTTTTGGTTCTACACTGGCCGGGAAGACTTCGCGGAGTTTCTGTTCAATCCATGTCCGTACCTCTTCCATCTTTCCTGGATGGCACTTCAGGTAGCAGTACAGACCTGCTTCGGCTTCGTCTTCCATCAGGAAGTAAACGTTGCCATAATCGGCTTGTCCGTAGCCGTCGGAATATACATAGTTGGTAATGTTGTCCGTGACACCGCTGATGGTGAATGCCTCCTTGCCGTAATTGTACAAAGACTTTCCGATAGCATTCCCTCCCAATTGGTCGGCCAAGTTACGGCTGATCAGAATCTCGTTCTTGTGTTGTGGGGGGACGCCTTCCAAACCATTGTTCAGGAACTTGGCAAAGTTGGCGGTTACTGTTGTGATGCGTACCTCGCGGCTTCTTTCCGCATTCAGGGAGTCTTGCATCCCCATCATACGGGTGTTGATTAATGAAGAGGTAGCGAACAGGATCTCACGGATGCCTGCATGTTGGCGGATATGGTTGATGATTACCCGTCGGTTTTCTGTCGTGATGAATTTGTAATCCAAGGGCACGCTGAGGATTTCTTCCTTCTCTTGTGGGGTCAGTGTCTGGAACATGGCCGAGGAGGTCTTTTCCGATTGTAGGTAAAGGCCTGTTGCCGTCGATACGAAGAGCCAACAGATGAAGAACTGTACACCCAACAGGAAGTTGCGTAAACGCTTCTTGCCGTTCGCATTGCCCAGTCCGTGCAGACTGACGTGCATGGTGGCACGGCGGATGTAGAGGGCTATGCCGAAAGCAACTAAGGCGGTGAGTGCGAGCAGGCATCCCATATATTGGAATAGGTGAGGAATCAAGTCTTCCTTGGTCATCTGGATGGAGAAGCGGAACATGGAGAGGTGCAGGAAGGGCGAAACCAGCTCAATCAAGCAACCGGAAATCAGTGTGGACAATAAAATGACAATCACAATCTGGATGAACTGCATCCAGAACAAACCCGAAGTGGTGTTGCCCAATATCTTACGGATGCTGAACTCACGGCCTCGGTTCAAGAAACTTCCCGTTTGGAAATGGAAGAAGTTGAGCGAGGCGGCCAGCAATACCAGAAAGCCTACGATGGAAGTGACAATGGCCATCATATTGGCTACTATGGAGAAGTTATGGTCTTTCCCCAAAGGCTTGGCGCAAACCTGATAGTCCGTACCGTACATCTGGAAAATGTATTTGTTTTTTCGGAAAGAATCGTCCAGTTGTTGGGCGGTGAAGTTTTTATTTAACAGAGCATACATGGTATATCCGGTACCGTCGGCTGAGGTGACGGATTTATAGCCTAAGTCATCGTTTACCTTCAGCATATCTACGGTACGCATGAAGTTCATGCTGGTGTTTTCCGGCAAGTCTTCGATAACAGCCTGTACGGTATAGACCGTTTTCTTGATGCTGAACCGGCTGTCTCCTTCGAATTGCTTTCCGATGGCTTGGTGTATGTCGCCGAATATCCGTTTGGCAGCGTGACGGGTCATGACGATGGAGTTGCGGTTGTTAGCTGCTTGTTCCCAACTTCCGCTGACAAGGGTTGGTGTGAAGATTTTGTAGTAAAGACTGTCCGTTTCCATATCGGTCAAGTCGTAGGGAAGTATCTCGTCGTTCTTGCCGATGAGGTTGTATTCGTGCGTGTAGGGGTAGGAAAGGAGGGTGAAGTTTTCTACTTCATTCCAAATACGTTGTTGTAAATAAGGCAACATCGTGCAGGATACACCGCTCCAAGGTCTTCCGTTTTCTGTGGTGAGATAGATGTCTGCTATCCGCTCATGGTTTTCAAAACATTCATCTACACTGCTCACAAATCGGCTGATGTAGAAACACACGCAGAAGCAGAACAGACCTACCGCCAGGGCTCCGATGGAGATAAGGTTCTGCGACTTATACTTTAAAAGGTTGCGAAAGGCAACTGTCAAATAATGGGTAATCATATCCTATTTTTAAAATTATTGTTTTATATAAAAAATATATGACAAGCCTCTTTGAAAAAGGGATGCTTATATATTAATTATACTACAAAAATCGTGCCAGAACAACAACTCGCTGATAATGAGCGAAAAGATGATTTTAGGGGGTGCAAAAAAGTGTGCGAATACGCACAAATCTGTGCGATTTCGCACACTCAGCACAACGGTTTTCGGCATTTTTGCCTTTTCTTGAAAATGTATATTTTGAATCATCCTTACAAAATGAACGCAAAATGGACTCTTTTCAGTATAAAAGGAAACCGGCGGCACCGCAAAGCACAATCATCAGGATAGGACTGACCTTGAACTTTTGGGTACCGATGAAAGCAATGAGAAAAATGGCTACACTTACAATAAATTGATAAGGATCTGTCTGAAAGCTGCCGAAGTTTTCGGCGGTCATTAGTACCAATGCGGCAGCAGCCAGCAAGCCTACAACAGCAGGGCGGAGTCCGCGGAATACGGCTTCTACCATCGGATGTTTCTGGTATTTCAGAAAGAACCTGCTGATGGCTATCATCAGTATGAACGAGGGAAGCACTACGGCAAAGGTCGCGGTTATGGAGCCCAATATGCCTCCAAGGTGCCCATATCCTGCATGGATGGCGGCAGAATAGCCTACATAAGTAGCAGAGTTGATGCCGATGGGGCCGGGAGTCATCTGGCTGATGGCAACAATGTCTGTAAATTCGGATGCCGAGAGCCATCCGTGCGAAGTGACCACTTCGCCTTGAATCATGGAAAGCATGGCATAGCCGCCTCCGAATCCGAAGAGGCCTATCTGGAAGAAAGCGAGGAAGAGTTCTAAGTAAAGCATGGTTTGAGTTATGAGTTATGAGTTTTGAACTTCCCGAAAATAAATCCACCGATACCTGCCAAGGCAATGATATACACTGGCGACACGCCCATCAACCAGATGAGCAGGGCAGACACGATGGGAATCCATACATTGTATTTACTGATTTTAGCCGACTTGGCCATACTGAAAGTAGGGGCGGCAATCAGGGCTACTACAGCGGGACGGATACCTTTGAAAATATTCTCCACAGCTTCGTATTCCTTGAATTGCTGAAAGAACAGGGCGATGGTCAGGATAATCAGGAAGGAGGGGAGGATAGCTCCCAAGGCCAAGGCAAGTGCTCCTGGAAAGCGTTTCAACTTATAGCCGATAAAGATGGAGAAGTTTACGGCAAAGACTCCAGGAACGGATTGCGACACGGCCAGCAAGTCTATAAACTCTTCCTGACTGAGCCATCTTTTCTTATTGACCACTTCTTCTTCAATGAGCGGCACCATGGCATAGCCTCCACCGATGGTGAACAAGCCTATTTTGAAAAAGGTTCCGAATGCGTTTAAATAAAAATTCATAGTTCTGTTTTTTTCATGTAGGCACTTGGTGTCATGCCATAGTATTTTTTAAAAATATCTGTGAAGTATTTCGGGTCACTATATCCCATCATATCCGAAACTTCGGCAACGGTATATCGTTTGCTTTTCAGTAGGGCCGCAGCTTCCGTCATACGTATTTGCCGGACAAAGTCGCTGGGTGAGCGGTCGGTCAATGCCTTTACCTTATTATATAGGCTGCTTCGGCTCATTCCCATTTCCATACAGAGGTCGTCCACATTGAATTCCTTGCCTAAGTTCTTTTTTACCAGCTCGGTGGCTTTTGTCAGGAACTCCTGGTCGAGGCTTAATCCGGGTGCTTGTTGTATTTCTTGCGGGAAGTCTTCTGTGCGATAGTTCAGTTGGGCAAACCGTTGACGGATGAATTCCTTGTTGGCAAGTTCGCTGGCTATGTTCGCTTTCAGGATATCCATGTCGAAAGGCTTCACCACATAGCTGTCCGCCTTGATTTCCAATCCACGGAGGATGCTTTCCCGGTCGCCCAATGCCGTAAGCAGGATGATGGGGATGTGACTGGTAGCCATATTGCTTTTCAAAGTCTGGCACAATTCATCGCCACGCATCACTGGCATCATGATGTCCGAGATAATCAGGTCGGGTTGTTGTTGGTCGATTAAGTCGAGTGCTTCTTTGCCGTTCTCGGCCAATGTTACCCGATAGGAATTCTGTAGGCTCTGCAACAGGAAGTTCCGCAATTCGGGGTTATCCTCTACAATCAGGATGCGAGGACCGTTGGATGCTTCTGGTTTCGCTTCCAACTTAGGCTTTCCCGTATTTTCCATGGCAAGTGTTCCGATGCCGAATGGCATCGGGGCTACTGACTGTCGGATGTATTTTTTATGGTCTGTCGGGAAGGAGATGCGGAAAGTCGTTCCTTCGTTCTCCTTGCTGTTGACCGTAATTTTGCCGCGATGTTGCTTGACCAATTGATAAACCAGCATCATGCCGATGCCGGCACCTGTTATCCGTTGGTTGATGGCATTCTCGCCTCTGAAGAGTTGCTTGAACATTTTCTTCTGGTCGGCTGCAGGAATACCTATACCGGTATCGCTGATTCTTAGTGTCCATTCGGTCAAGGTGTTCTCCAGTTTGACGGATACTTTACCTCCTTCCGGTGTGTATTTCAAAGCATTGCTAATCAAGTTGTGGATAATGGAATCTATTTTGTTCCTGTCTATCCAGACATTCAGTGGCTGGGATGTACCGACAAAAGTCATTTGAAGCTGTTTTTGGTCGGCATAAGTCTGGAATTGTTTCAGGAAATCCTGTAGGTATTGATTCAATTCGCATTGTTCCACGTGAATGACGGAACTGTACATTTCTTCTTTCTGGAAGTCTATCAGCTTGGTGGCCAATTCTGCAAGCCTGTTGGTGCTTTGAATGGCTGTTTGCAGGTTATGCTTGCCTTGTTCCGTAAGTTGTTCTGCCCGTTCAATCTCATTCAGCGGTCCTTTGATGAGTGTCAGCGGAGTGCGGATGTCGTGCGCGGTATTGATGAAGAACTGAATCTTTTCCTTGGAGATGAGACTGTCTTTGCGAAGCCAGAAGTAGCGCATCACCGAGAAGATGATGGCCAACAGAATCAGGAGATAGAGGAGCATTGCCCAAATGGTTTGGCTGAACGGAGGGGTAATGGTGATATGAAGCTCCCGTTCTTCGATGGTTTGTCCGTCATCCAGCAGGACGGCACGCACTTTGAGCGTATATTCTCCCGGATTGAGGCCTGTATATCGGATTAGATTGGAGGTGGAAGGTTTGGTCCATTCGTCATAGAACCCTTCCAGTTTCCAGGAATACAGGATGCGCGACGGGCAATCGTAGTTGATGGAGGATACCTCCAACGAGAAGATATTCTGGTTGTGCGAAAGGGTGATGGATGAGGTTTCGTCTATCGGAGCAGAGAGCGGTGAACCTTCCATGCCTGGTTTCATCTGTTGGTATTGGATATTGAAATTGCTGAACACCAGTTTCGAATGGAAATCCTGTGGCAGGCTGATGGTGTCCTTGAGGATGACGAGGCCGTCGTCGCTGCCCAGGATGATGTCTCCTTTGCGGGTTTGTATGCCGGAAGAGGTGTTGAACTTGTCGGTGGGCAATCCTTGCTCTTTGGTCCAGTTCCAGAATCGTTTCTCCCGGGTGTTGAAGCATACCAATTCGTTTTCTGTGGTAATGATCAGCTCGTCCTTCTTTCTGCTGGGTAGTATGCAGAATATGTTGTTGGATATGAGGGCGGAATTGTATGTCTTGTAGTTGGTCAGTTTCCCGCTCTGGCTGTCATATACCCACAGTCCGTTTCCATGTGTACCGATGTAGGTGGTAGTTTCATTGGCCTGGTAGATGCTGTTGATGCTGCCTGGGTTGGCCGACAGGTTTACCTGTTGTATCTTTTGTTGTTTCTTGTTGAATTTATAGATGCCATTGATGGTTCCAATCCATAGCTCGTATGGGTTTTTGGTGGTGATGAATGTGATGGGGTAGTCGATGCTGAAGTGCTGTATCTCGCCGGTCGAGGGGACGATACGTTTCAGGTTGTAGTATCCGCCTGCCCATACATTTCCTTCTTCGTCGCGATAGATGCTTCGGATGTATTTGTCGGGACGGATGTGGCTGTACCCTTCACCTTGTGGGGTGAAGTAGTGCGGTACCATATCCTTTTTGTTGATGCGGTACATTCCGCTCATATATCCTCCTACGAGGATAGTTCCGGGTGTCGATTCGCATAAGGATATGAACACGTGGTTCTTTTCATGTTTTTCCTGATGTTTGCCAGACAGTATGCTTTCCCATTTCCGGGTCCGGGTATTGAACATACTTACGCCGTTTCCGGTAGATGCCCAGATGTCTCCGTCCGAGTCTTCCATCAGGTAAGTAATCTGGTCGTCAATGGGCGAATCCGATGGTTTCGGCTGGCTTCTTATCCATTCGTATTTGGGGTATTTTTCGGAATAGACGGTGACACTGACAGGAAAGACCGCCATCCAGATTCTCCCTTCTTCATCCAAGTGGATGTCCTTGATGATTTCACCGTTCAGCTCGTTCGGAGTCTGGTGGGTGATTGGCAGGTATGGTTGAAGCCTTTTGGAGGCCATATCCAGTTTGTAGAGACCGTTCCCGTCGGTGGCAATCAGCACCTCCGTGTCCGACTGGTATGCCGGGACTACCTGGTTGATGGTTACGTCCTTCAGGTTACCGATATTCTGTAATGCGCGGGTCTGTATGTCGTAATGGTAGAATCCATCCATCAGGGTGCCAATCAGCAAGGATTGGGTTTGTGGATGGTAATGTATTTTCTGTATTGTCTGGAAGTCTTTCATTAAAGGTTCTTCTTGCACTGCCAACCGATGGCCTTTCAGTTGTGCGGCATACACTTGCTGATTTGTTCCAATGAAAAAACGGTTTTCATCTTCTTGTGCAATGGACGTTATTTCTTCGTTTATTGTGGTATGCAGTTGGTTGATTGTTTCGTTTTCGGTGTCGTAAATGTATTGTGCATTCTTTGTACAGAGCCAAATGCGGTTGTTCCGGTCCATACTGATGTGTGTCAATGGCAGTCTTCGTGTTGTTCTCAGAGTGTCTGCAAAGTTCAGTTTGAGCTCATATTTATCCAGATTTGTATTGTATTTGAAAACATATCCGTTTTTCCCGGTAATCCATATGTCTCCTTTGCTGTCAGTTTGCAGATAGCTTAGGTTTGGGAATTGTTGTATGATGTTTGTCCCTTCTGCCAGTTGGTAGTGTGTGTATTGTTTTCCGTTGTATCTATCCACTCCTTCTTGTGTCAGGAACCACATATATCCTTTCTTGTCCTTTTCTATGTCTATTACTCGTCTGCTTTTCAGCCCGTCTTCGGTATCGAGATAGCGATAAAGTTGGGCAGGGGCAGAAATTACCCCCAAAGATATCATTATCAATAATAACCAGATATTCTTCACGACATTAAGGTTTGATTTGTTCTTATCTACAAAATTCGTAAAAAAAAGAAAAAGTTCAAAATGTTAACGCATAAAAAAGCGACATTCCCGAAAGAATGCCGCTTTTTAGGATTTTATAACAAGTAAAAGTTACTTCTTGTTCGCTTCCACCCACTTGCGGGCGTTGACGAATGCCTCAATCCACGGAGTGATTTGGTCATTCCAACGTTCAGTCGGATAGTAACCGCATTGCCATGGGAAGATGGTACGTTCCGGGTGCGGCATGATAGCCAAGTGACGACCGTCCTTGCTGGCTACAGCAGCGACACTGTACGATGAACCGTTCGGGTTGCCCGGATATTCGTCGTAAGAGAACTTGGCCACTACGTTGTATTCATCTTCCGGCAACGGCAAGTGGAACTTACCTTCACCGTGGGCTACCCAAGTACCAATCTTGAAGCCGCTGAGTGAACCGAACATCACGCTGCGGTTGGTCGGGATAGTCAATGAAACGAAGCTGCTTTCGAACTTGTGAGAGTCGTTGTGAAGCATCTTGGCTTTCTTGTCTGCCGGATGTTCCGGATTAATCAAGCCGAGTTCAATCATCAACTGGCAACCGTTACATACACCGAGTGACAAGGTATCTTCACGAGCGTAGAAGTTGTCGAGAGCAGCCTTGGCTTTCGGGTTGAAGAGGAAGGCACCTGCCCATCCCTTGGCCGAACCAAGTACGTCGGAGTTGGAGAAACCACCGCAGAAGGCAATCACGTTCACGTCTTCCAAAGTTTCGCGTCCGCTGATGAGGTCGGTCATGGTCACATCCTTCACATCGAAGCCTGCCAACCAGAAGGCGTATGCCATTTCGCGTTCAGAGTTGGTACCCTTTTCACGGATAACGGCAGCCTTGAGACCGCTTGCTTCACGACGGTCAGGATTCAAGCCATATTGAGCCAACTTACCGGTGAATTCAGGACCGAAGGCCAATTCAAGCGGTTGTTGCTTGTAGTTTTCGAAACGCTTTTCAGCACAGCCGTTGAAGCTCTGCTTGCGGTCGAGCAAGTAAGAAGTTGTGTACCATACATCGCGCAAGTGGTCGATGCCGAACTGGTAAGTCACGCTGTCCTTGCTTACCAAGATATGACGTTCTTCAGTCGGAGTACCAATCTTCAAGTA
>JAFQBF010000139.1 GCA_017416735.1 Bacteroidaceae bacterium
AGATGAGAAAGGACACGGGACGAATGGCGACCCTGCGCCCACGATGCTGATGCCCGAAGCCCGTTACGACCGCCTTATCGAGGCATTCGGCGGGAAGGCTTATCACGTCACTACACCCGATGAGTTGGACGATGCCCTCAGCTCGGCTTTGGCCTTGAAGTGTCCGTGCCTCATCAACTGTGTCATCGACCCGTCGGTGGGTGTGGAGAGCGGGCATATCGGGAATTTGAATCCACATTCAACGATAAAATGATAAGCGTATGTTAGATATTCTAATCAAAGACATCCTTCCCATCTTCGTCATTATGTTTTTGGGCTATTGGGCAGGGAAGGAGGGAGTCTTCAAGACCGAAGACTCGAAAGTGCTTAACAAGCTCGTGCTGACGTATGCCCTTCCGGCAGCCTTGTTCGTGTCCATCGTGAAGGCCGACAGTGCGATGCTTTTCGATGACTTGAAGCTGACATTAGTCAGCTTGGTGGTGATTACGGGGATGTTCCTGTGGTCGTATTATTCGTGCTACAAGTTCTTCCGTCACACCAAGAGCGAGGCGGCGGTGTGTGCCTTGATTTCCGGTTCGCCCACCATCGGTTTCCTGGGCTTTGCGGTGCTGGAGCCGATTTATGGAGCAACGGCAACAACGGGCTTGGTGGTAGCCATCGTGTCCATCGTGGTAAATGCCATCAACATCCCGATAGGGTTGGCATTGATGAACAACGGTGGTTCGGTGCAACAGGCCAAGAAAGGCAATCCGGTGATTGATGCCTTGAAGGAGCCGGTGTGTTGGGCACCTATTTTGGCGGTGATACTTGTCTTGCTCGATATCAAGTTTCCGGCCATCCTCGACCCGAACTTCGAATTGATAGCGAAAGCCAACTCGGGTGTAGCGGTCTTTGCGGCAGGCTTGACACTGAGCGGAATGAAGTTCCAGTTGGACAAGGAGGTGATATACAACACCGTGTTGAAGCTCGTCCTGATGCCGGCTGCCTTGCTCATCGTGGGGATGCTTTTCCATATGGAGGCCGACAAGCTCCAGATGATGGTCTTGGCCGGTGCCTTGCCTCCGGCATTCTCGGGCATCATCATCGGTAATCAGAACCAGCTTTACGAACGGACAGGGACATCGTCCTTGGCGTTCAGCATCCTGCTCTTCGTCGTGGCTGCTCCGTTCTGGATTTGGATTACACGGATGGTGGCTTGATTTTTCGGTATGTCGAATAAATTCATTACTTTTGCCGTCGGTTAAAGTAATGAATTTATTTTTATGGACATACAATATTTGATTCGTTTGGAAGAGAAGATGCAGAACGAGCTTCTGCGTCTGTGCACCGACAGAGGTGCGTTGAAGGGAGTGTTGCTTGCTACCGAAGACATTGACGAGCATTGGAAAATCCTGGCTCCTGAATATATGGGCGATGCTGTGCCCGAAATTGCCAAATATCCCACTGTTTCCGTTTCGTGGGCGGCTTACTTGGGAATGGCGGTGGCATACGGTTGGGATGCCGATTGGGAAACTTTCCTCAAGATGCCGTATCAGAGTTATTATGGCGAACAAGGATTCGACGATATGGACGAGCACATTGTCCGTGACTTGCTCCGCTTGCCCTTGGATAGCCGTACGGCCAAAGAACTGGAAGCAACCATCCGTTCGTGTGGCGAGAAGGCAGTGGATTTGATTCGTTTCGAACAGGTGCCTCCACAGAGCGAGTTGGCTTTCCACGTCTTTGCCCGTGCTTGCAAGTCGATGTTCCGCATCGGTGCAGCCATCCAACTCAAGCGGATGGGGTATAATTTTGAAAAAGTGAAAATGGGAAATTGATTCCAGTATAAATGTGGATGTGTTAAAATACGCATCCACTTTTTTTTAGGCACACTCGCATTTGTTTCTTTATCCTCTATATATTATGCTAAACAACATACTTCATATCCTTGCAAACAAGAACAAAACTCTTTATATTTGCAATATCAAATTAATATCATCAAGATTATGAAAAGCTATTCGTTGATTTCAATGATTGCCTTTGTTGCAATGTCAGTAAGTTGTGGGCCATCAGCCGATACCGGAATGATGACCATCGACGTGGAGAAGAGTTATTCCAAGAAGGAATTGACCATCGATGACCTTTGGGAAGTGGAGTACATCGCCTTGGAAACAGACAGCATTTTCCTTTTGCCGGGCGGACAACCTCAGCATATAGGTGAAAGCAAGTTAGGCTTTGTCGATAACCGGACAGGAAACCTGCTGTTCTTCGATGCCAAGACGGGGAAGAAGGCTTTCTGCATCAACCGGAAAGGACAGGGGCCTGAAGATTACATAAGTGTTGGAGCTTTGGTGATGGATGAGAAAGCCGGAGAAATCTTTGTTTGGAATATTATGTATGGCACCTTCCAAGTATATGATGAACAGGGAAAGTATCTACGGACTCTCCAAATGCATAACAAGAGAAAGGATGAATACCTCTATATTACCAATTTCATCAATCTGAATGATGAACAACTGCTTTGTTCAAGCAACAATATGAAAGGCTATGCCGTCCACTATCTGCAAGACAAGAAAACGGGGTTGACTACCATTGTTGACTCTATCCCCAACGAACGCTACGTCAACCAATACATCTTTGCGGAAAAGGATGGTGTGACCTATTCCACCGCACCCAATCTGATTCCTTTCGTCCGCACGTCGGAAGGACTGGTGTATGCCGACCATTCGAACGATACTCTCTATCGGATGACCGACGGGATGACTCCTTCGCCCTTCATCGTCCGCACTCCTCGGGTGAAAGAAAC
>JAFQBF010000171.1 GCA_017416735.1 Bacteroidaceae bacterium
ACTGCAGAATGGCAGCCAAACACACCCTTGCAAAAATACAGGGATCTATTACCGGACAAATGGAAGAGGGGATAATTTTATATTATCAGCCCCGATTTATTCATGGGTGAGAATCGTGGAGACGCTTACCTGGATGACATGGCGACGACGAGGATGTTCAGACGGGAACCGCATTGTAATGGTTTCATATTCAGAGAGTCTGAACTTCCTGAAGGTCTGAAAGCGGTTTTGTTTGAAATGCGTTATAGAGCTTCCGGCGGAAGCTTAGTAACGAATCGCAATAAGCTTATAGAGCTTCCGCCGGAAGCTTTAGGGGGTGATTGCACAAATAGTTTAATGAGGGAATTGTTGAAGAAGAATTTTTATTTCTTGCTGAAGCGTTCGTCGAATAAACTATTTCTGAAAACGCCGGCGCGAAATAAAAAATCGCCTTCGCGATTTTTATTTTTGCGAAGGCGTATGATGCTATCAGCTCCTTCGCGTTGCTCAGGATGACACACTGATTGTGCAGTGAAAGGGTGAAAGGAGAAAAAAGAAGCTCCCTTCACACGAGCCTACTGTATTTCAAGGCATTACGCCCAGGTGACACGAGTGAAGGGAACTTTTATGATTCTATGGGAATCAGACCAATCTGTTCGTTGCCGAGTCGGGGAAAATGACCGACGGCTTGAAACTCTTGGCTTCCTCAAAGTCCATCAAGGCGTACGACATGATGATGACAATGTCGCCCACCTGTACCTTGCGGGCAGCTGCACCGTTCAGGCAAATGCAGCCCGAACCTCGTTCACCTTTTATTATATAGGTCTCGAAACGTTCTCCATTGTTGTTATCGACAATCGCCACCTTCTCGCCGGCAATCAAGTTGGCCGCATCCATCAAGTCCTCGTCAATGGTGATGCTACCCATATAATTGAGGTTGGCCTCGGTCACCCGCGCACAATGGATTTTGGATTTCATTACTTCTATCAGCATGATTCCTTGTATTTAATGTTATCAATCAGACGGACTTCCCCGCAATATACGGTAATGCATCCTACGGCATAATCCGTATCTTCCCAACCGGATATTTTCTGCAGAGTCATACCATCTACCAATTCGAAATATTCCAGCTCCAAGCCTTCGGATGCGGCAATGGCATCCTCCACGAACTGCTGCGTTTCAGCCACCGTATGCGAGGCTGCATATTCCTTGCTTTGGAAAAGCGTACGCGATATGTTCAAAGCCTGCTGGCGTTGTTCGTCGGACAAGCGGGCGTTTCGGCTGCTGAGTGCCAGGCCGTCGGCCTCGCGGACAATGGGGCAACCCACAATCTGCAACGGGAACTGCATCTGCTTCACCATCTCGCGGATGATGGCCAACTGCTGGAAGTCCTTCTCGCCGAAGTATGCCTTGTCCGGCTCGACCATCATGAAGAGCTTGCTCACAATCTGGCACACCCCGTTGAAGTGGCCGGGACGATACTTGCCTTCCATCACCGTATCGAGCGGTGCATAGCTGAACTGGCGGGTGTCCGGCTCGGGATAAACTTCTTCTACCGACGGGGCAAACACGTAGGCAGCCCCTTCCTTTTCCAATAACTCGCAATCGGCCTCCAATGTTCGGGGGTATTTCAGCAAGTCATTCTTATCGTTGAATTGGGTAGGGTTCACAAAGTCACTCACTACCACTACATCATTCTCTGCCACAGCACGGCGAACCAGCGAAGCGTGGCCTTCGTGCAATGCTCCCATCGTGGGAACCAAACCAATCTTCTTGCCTGCCTGGCGCTGAATATCCAGTTCAGCGCGAAGCTCCTGAATGGTATGAACTAATTTCATCTTCTTTTCACTTTTTTTAAGTTACATACTGAAAACGAGTGCAAAGTAAGCCATAATTTGGGATATAACGAAGAAAAAAGTGATTTTATCTGCAAAAAAGCACATGATAACCGACGAAAAGGTTCATTTTTTGAGGTAAAAACACACTTGATTACTAATAACTTAACAATTCATAACCATTTATTAAGAAAGGTTTGCCCGTTCGCATTTATTTTTTTATTATCTTTGCACAAGTTTTTGAGAAAGAAGATTTTAAGAAGATGGCAAACAAAGTATTGTTTATTACACAAGAGATTATACCTTACATCGCTGAGTCCGAAATGTCGAAGACCGGAAGATACCTTCCACAAGCGATACAGGAAAAGGGAAAAGAAATCAGAACATTCATGCCCAAATGGGGAAATGTGAATGAACGCAGAAACCAGCTGCACGAAGTAATCCGCCTGTCGGGTATGAACTTGATTATAGATGATACGGATCATCCGTTGATTATCAAGGTGGCTTCTATCCAGGCTGCCCGTATGCAAGTATATTTCATTGACAATGACGATTATTTCCAGAACCGCCTGATGGCAACCGACGAAAACGGCAAAGAATATGACGACAATGACGAACGCGCCATTTTCTATGCCCGTGGCGTATTGGAAACCGTCAAGAAGCTCCGCTGGTGTCCGGACCTCCTCCACTGCCAGGGATGGGTCAGCGCATTCGTGCCTTTGTACATCAAGAAGACTTATTCGGAAGAACCTTCGTTCAGAGATTCAAAAGTGGTATTCTCCCTGTTCGGCGACATGCCGAAATCGGAACTGCAGGAAAGCATCATCGAAAAGCTGATGCTGAGAGGCATCGAAAGAAGCGATGTAGAAGACATCCTTCCTCAAGGTGCTACTTACAAGGACCTCTACAAACTGGCCATCGCCTACTCGGACGGTGTCATCCAGCATAGCGAAAACGTCGATCCGGAATTGTTGGAATTTGCACGCGAAAAAGGTATCCCAGTACTTGAATATCAGCCGGCAGAAACTTTTGCAGAAGCCATCAACAATTTCTATGACGAGATTTGGTCGCAAGATAAATAACTAAACCAAGAATAAAATGAAACTGAAATATGTTTATGCATTGCTGTTGAGCACACTCATCTATAGCTGTGATGACTCGACAAGCGGCATCGGAAACAGCATCATCGCTGCCGGAGATTCAATTCCCGCAGGTGCTGCCACATACGATGTCAAGACTCAATCCATCCTGGCCGATTCGGTATATGCCAGAACCATTACGGCATACTTGGGAAAATATACAGACCCGCAATTCGGTGAATTTACCGCCGATTTCATTGCCCAGTTCAACTGTACGGACAATTACGAATTCCCTGAAACCATTCAGGAAATCACCGGTCTTACTTTCCGCATGTATTATGGTGCCTATTTCGGTGATTCACTGAATGCCATGCGTATGCAGGTGGACACACTGAGCAAGGTTATCCCCGAACAGGAACTCAACACGTTCTACACCAGTGTAGATCCTACCCAGTATTATGACCCCACCACCAAGCCGGTAGCCCGCAAAGCATTTGCTGCAAGAGGCGCATCCGCCAAGGACTCTATCTATACCTATACAGACAGCTACGGCTATACAAATACCATCTCATACTATTGGCAAGATGTCACGTTGCCTACTTCATTGGGACAGCTGATGTACGACAAATATGTGGAAAACAAAGACAACTATAAAAATGCCGAAAGCTTCATCAAGAATGTACTGAAAGGTTTCTATGTACACAGCACACACGGCGATGGAACCATCCTGTACATCGACGATATGCAGCTGCATCTTAACTTCAAGTATCTGATTGAAAGCTCATCGGGCAAGGTCGATTCTTTGGTAAACGGAGCCAGCGTCTTTGCCGCTACCAAGGAAGTGATTCAGGCCAACCGCTTCCAGAACTCAGACCGCCTGAAAGAACTGATAGCCGAAACAAAGCATACCTATCTGAAAACACCGGCAGGTATCTTCACGGAAGTAACTCTCCCGATAGACGAGATAGCCGAGATGCATCTAAGAGATACGCTGAATGCGGCTTCCATCACCTTCACCAAATACAACGAAAAGTCTGAATCCAAATACCCGATGGGTACTCCACAGACATTGTTAATGGTGAGAAAGAGCGATATGTACGACTTCTTCGAAAAGAACAAGACATACGACAACAAGGTATCGTACATCTCACAGTTCGTCAGCTCAGGAGCAACCGCCAACACGTATTCGTTTACAAACATCGCTCCACTCATCTCGCTTTGCGTCGCCGAGAAAGCCAAAGGCACCCATGATGAAGACTGGAACAAGGTGGTACTGATTCCTGTAAAGACCGAAACAGATTCCAACGGAAGCATTATCGGCATCAAGAGCAACCTGGATATGGAAAGCGCTTGCCTGGTAGGTGGTGATACTCCTTTGAAACTACAAGTACTCTTCACGACTTTCTGATAAAACTTCATACCTTTAAAAAGGTGGGTGTGCCCCAAAGCACATCCACCTTTTTTTTAGGCACGGATTACGACAACACCCTTTCATTTTTGCCGGAAAGTATTCAAAAATAGAGAGCGACCGGATGGCCGCTCTCTATATATAATAAGGTATAAGGAGAATTCCAATTATACACCCAATGACTTCTTCACAGCTTCAATCTTTTCGAGAGCAGCAGCGTTAGCGTCACCGTAGCACTTCGGACAACCCATTTCACCCTTCACTTCGATATAGAACTTAATCTTAGGTTCTGTACCTGAAGGACGGATAGAAATCTTGGTACCGTCTTCTGTGAAGAACTGGAGTGCGTTGCTGGTTTCAGGCATATCGATGTCAGTAACATTACCTTCACCGTCTGTAGCCTTCAAGCAAGTGTAGTCCTTCACCAAAGCCACCTTCGAACCACCGATTTCCTTAGGAGGATTAGCCTGGAAGTTCTTCATCATTTCCTTGATTTCGTCTGCACCGCTCTTACCCGGCTTAGTCACGTTTACAGTTACTTCCTTAGAGAAACCATATTCTACGTAGATTTCCATCAATACATCATACAATGTCTTGCCTTGATCCTTAGCCCATGCACAGATTTCAGCGAGCAATGTACATGCAGAAACAGCATCTTTATCACGTACGAAGTCTTCAGCCAAGAAGCCGTAGCTTTCTTCACCACCACCGATGTATTGTTGCTTGCCTTCGCTCAAACGGATTTCACGGGCAATCCACTTGAAACCAGTGTAGCAGTCACGCATTTCGATGTTGTTCTTGTCAGCCACAGTCTTAATCAATTCAGTAGTTACGATAGTCTTCACGCAGAAGTCTGTATCCTTCATCTTACCGGTAGCGATACGGTTCTTGATGATGTAATACAAGAAAATCAAAGCTGTCTGGTTACCGTTAACCAACATCCATTCGCCCTTGTCGTCCTTGCAAGCCATACCTACACGGTCAGCGTCCGGGTCAGTAGCCATCACGATGTCGGCATTGATCTTCTTGGCCAATTCGATAGCCATAGAAAGAGCTTCAGCATTTTCCGGGTTCGGAGAGATTACTGTTGGGAAGTCACCGCTCTTAACCATCTGTTCTTCTACGCAATGAACGTTTTCAAAGCCCCATTGCTTCAATGCACGCGGAACCAACATCATACCTGTACCATGAATCGGAGTAAATACGATGCTCAAGTCCTTCTGACGCTTGATTACTTCAGGGTCGATAGAGATAGAGTGAACCTTATCCAAGTAAACGCTATCGATGTCTTCACCGATGATTTGAATCAAATCCTTGTTACCTTCGAACTTGATGTCAGCAGCAGAAGCAATCTTGTTCACTTCGTCGATGATACCCTTATCGTGCGGAGCCAATACCTGTGCACCATCATCCCAGTATGCCTTGTAACCGTTGTATTCCTTCGGGTTGTGAGAAGCAGTCAAGATGATACCGCTCTGGCAACCAAGGTGACGGATAGCGAATGACATTTCAGGAGTCGGACGCATATCGTCGAACAAGTAAACCTTGATACCGTTTGCAGAGAAGATGTCAGCAGAGATTTCAGCGAACAAGCGGCTGTTGTTACGGCAGTCATGACCGATACATACAGAAATCTGTTCCAAATCTGCGAAATTCTTGTTCAAGTAGTTGGAAAGACCTTGAGTAGCAGCACCTACTGTGTAGATGTTC
>JAFQBF010000030.1 GCA_017416735.1 Bacteroidaceae bacterium
CCGTGTCACAAATCAGCCAAACCGTGTCACGAATCGCTTAATCCGTGACACGGATTAATGAATGGATGAAGACGTTTTAGGATTTGGACGGGGAAATAATGAAGTTTTTTTTGAGATATGAATAACTTTTCATACTTGGTTTCAATAAATTATTTACCTTTGAAGAAATAATATTCTTATTAGAGCGTTGCATTGTCGAAAAGAAAACGTATCTTTGCATCGTCCGGCCGGAGAAATGGTTGGACATAAGAAAGCGTTTTTTGCTTTATCCTGATTTCGAAATCGCCAATTTCCAACAAGAAGGATAGAGACAATAGCAACGCTCATTCTGTATATATGTATATAATGTGTTAAAGGGACAACCCGTATTGTACCCTGATGCGTTGTATATATTCCAGTGTGAGAATATTGTTTCTTCGTTCATTTCTTGTGAGGCGTTTGGCGATGCCTGAAATCGATGGGCAGGACAAGTCTCACACTTTCTTTTTATAGTTACCTTATTATATTATTAACGGCTGACTTCGGAGACTTATAGGCAACAAAAGGAATTAATGTCTATGGTAAATGAAGTTTATGTATCTCCACAAGTAGAAATTATCGAAGTGGAAGTGGAAAAGGGGTTTGCATTGAGTAATGTCGATGACATTCCGGGTAATAATTAAGTTGAATGAATCTAATTTGTTAAAATCATGAAGAAATTTTACTATTTGATTTCAATATTTGCGGTGCTCTCATTGGGCGCTTGTCAAAATGAAGAAGACTGGGGTGCTCAAGGGCTGAATGGCTCGGAGGTAAAGATTGCAGCATCTTTGGAAAATGGAACTGACTCTCGTACTGAACTGAATTCAGGAAAAATCTCTTGGGAAGAAAATGACGCGTTAAGTGTGTTCTTGGGAAATGCTACCAAACAGCAGGCTACCATTATAAAAGAAACGATGGAAGATACTTATGCACAATTTAAGATAAGTGCCGGTAGCGATGTGATACTTGGTGGGGGAACGGAAGACAATGAGAATTATTTTGCTAATGTGGCATATTACCCTTATGGTGATAACGTTACGGTGGCAAAGGATGGGGACAACTATATCGTTTCAGCCGTATTCCCTGCCGAACAAAGCTTTGAGGATGGTTCCTTCGGGACAAATGTCTATCCGATGGTAGCAGTGGGCGATAACTTTAACTTTGAGTTTAAGAATGTAGCCGGTATGATTCATATCCCTTTGAAAGGTACTGCTACAATCACAAAAGTGACTGTGGAAAGTCAGAATCATAAGTTGGCAGGAAACTATCAAGTAACAGCTTCTGCTGATGCTGTTCCTACTATGGAAATGGCATCAGACGCTACAAATAAGATTACGCTTGATTGCGGTACAGGGGTAACTCTTAATGAAAACACTGCATTAGGCTTCGACTTTGTACTTCCTGTTGGTACTTATGAAGGTGGCGATTTGACTTTCACTTTCTATGATAACAATAAAGGATATATGAAATTTGTTGCAGCCAATGATGATAAGGTGGAACGTTCAAAGCGTACAATGTTTAGTGAAAAGACTTATAATGTTACAGGTTATGACTTGGCTGATGATGCTGTCGCTTGGATTGGAAATAATACTTTTACTTCTATTTCTTTGGCAGTGGAAGCTTCGCAAGCTAATGATGTCATTAATGTTAAGCCAGGAACATACACAGAGGTTGTAAATGTGAAGGGTGGTAAGAATGTAACCATTCAGCCTGCCAACAATGGTGATGAAGTGACAATTGCAGGTGTTGATCATACTTCGAGTGCCAATCATTCTACGGTTATATTCAATAATTTAACGATTGATAATTCATTGCAAACAGAAGGATGGTATACGGGGACTTCTCAAAATATGAAGCCTTGTGTTGGTGCTTGGGGAGGTAATTTAACCTTTAATAACTGTAAGTTTGTTGTCTCGGGTGAATCAAAGGCGGAAACAGGCGTAATGACTTGGTGGGTTACCAGCAAAATGTCGTTGACTTTCAATGATTGTACATTTGAAGGCAAGAACAATCATACAAGTGCTCGTGCTATGCAAATTTATGGTAATGCAGATTTGAATGTGACTGATTGTACTTTCAATACTTACAAGGATTATTCTTTGAAGTATGTAGCTGCAGAAGGTAATGTTGCTACATTCAATGGCAACAAAGTTTATAATACTGAAAATTTTGTTCAGTTAGGTTCTGCTCCATATGCAGGTAGTAAATACACAGTCAAGATCAATAATACAACTTTGGGTGAAGGCGTTAGCCATTATTATATTGATAATGATGAAGACCAAATGGTGTATATTGATGGTTTCTTGGCTGTTGCTAATGCTGATGGATTGTATAAGCTTGCGCAAAAAGTGACAGGAGATGTTAAAATCGTGTTGGTAGATAACATTACTTTAGGTAATGAAACAGAAAGATGCATGGCTGTTAATTTTGCAAATGTTACTAAGTTGACTATTGATGGTAATGATAAGACTTTGACATTGAAAGGTAAGGATGCAAGCGGAAGTGGAAGTGTAGGAGATGAATATGTGGCTGGAATTTTAGCTACTGGTGCTGATGTGACTATTAAGAATCTTACTATTATAAACGACAAGCTTTCTTGTAAGGGAACAGAAACGAGTGCAGGTCGCAACACCGTTTACTCCTTTGTTCGTGGTGTAACCGTTACTTACGAAGATGTAATCTTTGATGGTGGAGTTCAAGTTGAGGGTAATGAAACTTTCAGAGGATGTAGCTTCACTGAAACTGTTTTGACTACAAATGCTGAAGGATATGCTACAGACGGTAGATTCTGTATGTTTATCGATCATGAATATGATGCTACTGGAACCTTTGAGGTTACGTTGGAAGGTTGTACTTTCAATGCAAGTGGCTATGGTTGTGTTAAGGTAGCAGGTGATAAGGGAGCTAATATTACAGTGAATGTAAAAGATTGTTCCTTCACCAACACATGTCCAAGCAACAGTTGGTCTAAGACTACACCGAAGTATGACATCAAGAAGACAGGCTCGAACATCACGGTGAATGACCAGGGTGGAAACACTTGGAGTACTGGTGTTAATGCTGGTATTGGCGAAGGATAATGAAGAAACAATTTGTTGTTGAATAAAGAAACACTATCTCCCGTAGATAGTTTATTTACATATAAGACGTTAGTTGGCCTTGCCGTTCGTGAGAATAGCAAGGCTTTTTTTGAACCACGCTGAAGGCAAGATGAACTCTGCCTTCAGCGTAATTCTTTGTTTGTCAGATAGTCTGAAGGCTGAAGGCATTATTCAAACAAATCTCCCAGTAAGAAATCATAGATGTTCAAGAACTGTATGCCGTTGTTGTCCGTCCAAGGCTTGGCGTTTCCTCCAGTTATGACCGTTTTCTGGAAGCTGTCGTCTATGCGCAGTAGCGAGTTGGTTTCCTGTTGCATCTTCTCTTGGTCGGGCAAACTCAAGGCTGATTGGATGTAACATCGTTTGCTTCCCTTGTTGCATACAAAGTCGATTTCCAACTGCTTTCGTTCGCTTGTACCTTTTTCGTTACGGGTATTGACTATCACCGCACCTACATCTACATTCCATCCGCGCAGGCGAAGTTCGTTGTAAATGGCATTTTCCATCAGGTGGGTTTCTTCGTATTGGCGGAAATTCAACAAGGCATTGCGCAATCCCATATCCGTAAAGTAATACTTCAAAGGTGTGCTGATATACTTTTTCCCTTTTACGTCGTATCTGTTGGACGGCTCAATGAGGAATGCTTCGGACAGATAATCAATGTAGTTTTTGAGGGTTGTTGTACTGATGGAAACTTTCTTGACACTTTTGAATGTGTTTGACAGCTTCTGTGGATTGGTGAGCGCTCCTATGCTTGATGCTAATATTTGAAATAGCTCGGCCAATTCTGCATCGTTCTTTATTCTGTTGCGGTTCAATATGTCTATCAGATAAGTTTCGTTGATGAGGCTATGTAGCAATTTTTCACGTTCTTCGTCGGTAGGTTGCAGGACAACGGGTGGAAGACCTCCGTATCTGAGGTAGGCGGCCCATCCGTCTTCTTTGCTGCCTTGAAAAACAGTCATAAACTCACGGAAACTTAAAGGAGAAATATGTATTTGGTCGCCTCGTCCTCTGAATTCCGTTATGATATCCTTGGATAAAAAACGGGCGTTGCTTCCTGTAACATAGACATCCACATTGTTCATATAGAGGAATCCGTTTAGTACATCCACAAAATTATCCATCAGTTGCACTTCGTCCAAAAGCAGGTAATACATACGGCCGTCGTTGATGCGCTTTTTCACATAGCCGTAAAAGACTTCGGGATTGCGGTATTGTCTGTTTCCGAAATCATCGAAAGCCATTTCTATGATGTGCTCGTCGTCGATGCCTTCATCTGTCAGAAATTTCTTGAAAAGACGGAAAAGCAGGAAGGATTTTCCCGAGCGTCTGATGCCGGTAATTACCTTGATCATTCCATTGTGGCGATGGTTGGTCAGCTTGTTCAGATATGAATTACGTTCTATAATCATTGTGTGAAAAGATTTTTGCGTATATACGCATTTTTCTCTTGCAAAGGTAGTGTCTTTTTTTTATTTTGCAAAAGATTTTTGCGTATATACGCATTTTTCTCTTGCAGACTATAGCTATTCAAACAAATCTTCCAGTAGGATTTCCTTTTGTACGTGTCCTGAATAGGCGTTTTGTTTCACCCCGTATGTGGTGACAAATGTCAGTTGTAGGGACTTGCGAGTTTGGGTCTCTTCTTGGAAGGCGGTGATTTTGTGCCGTAGCGTTTCGTCATACTTTTTGTCTATCACAAATTCCTTTTGTGCATACTTCATCTCGCAAAGATTGACCGTCTGGTCCTTCCGGTCGATGACCAAATCAATCTGTGCACCTTCGTCCGAAGAGGTACTGCGCCAAGAAGAAGTCAGGCTCTGGACACCGGATATTCCCAAAGCCTTCTTGATTTGTGCGATGTGGGAGAGGCAGAGCATCTCGAATGCATAACCGCTCCAGGCGCGATGAATACCGCTTCCCAATGAGCTTGTCCAGAAATGTTCGTCCCGATAGCGGTTCTTCTGAATGAAACGGAAATGGAAAAGGGTGAAGAAGTCGGTCAGTTGGAAAAGCGTGTCCTTCTTTTGCTTGGCGAATGGCTCGTATTGACGGATGAAACCACAGCTTTCCAGTTCCTTGAGCATGGTGGTCAGCCCTCCGTTGTTGGCAAGTTTGGTCTGTTGGATGATTTCTTGTCGGGTCAGTCCCTTGCCTTTGGAAGACAATGCCTCCACAATTCGGATGTAGTTTTCCGAATACTTGAACAAAGCACGGTACAGATTGTCGAACTCCCCATCCAATGCGCAACCGATTTCAAAGAAAAGGTGGTCGATGTTCTGAGCTACACTCAACCCTTTCTGCATTTGTTTCAAGTAGAAAGGAACACCGCCCATCACCATATAACATTCAGCGATTTCCCTGTTGGAATAACAGAATCCTTTGGCATCGAAGTATTGTTTGCATTCTTGAAGGGTGAAAGGCTCGATGGGCATCCGATGTGTGAGCCGGTTGTGCAGCCCGCCGCGGTTGTTTATCAGCTTGTCTATCATCCATGAGGTAGCCGAACCGCAGACGATGAGCTTGATGTCTGAACGTGCAGAAGCCCATGAGTTCCAAAAATGTTCCAAGGCACTGATAAAATTGGATTTGGGAGTATCCATCCAGGGCAGTTCATCCATAAAGATTATTTTCTTTCCCGAGGGAAGACTTTCCAGATATTGGCTGAGCGCTTCGAAGGCATATAGCCAGTTTTCGGGTACAGGAATCTCCTTTCCGCTGAACTTCCGCAATTCCAAGGTGAAATTCAGCAGCTGGTCTTGCATCGTGACGTTATCCATACCGGTTACGTAGAAAGCGAGTTGTTCGCCTAACAGCTTTCTGACCAAGAAGGTTTTTCCCACTCGGCGACGTCCATAGATGGCAATGAATTCAGATTCGTCTGATTGGATGAACCGAATCAGGCTTTCTTGCTCTTTCTTTCTTCCGATAATGTCTTTGTTCATAATTGATGCGGTATTAAAACTTGCGTAAAGTAAGGTAAAAAGATTGGATTACGCAAGTTTTAATGCCGCATAATGTTTGCTCGTCAGAAAAAAGTGGTAATCCATTCTATATAATTAACACGAAATGTAAACCTCTTCCCGATAAGAATCCGTATCTTTGTTCATTCACCAATGCCATTGGATTTATGAAGACTCGAATATTCTTACTCACCTTATGGCTGATGCTTGCCGTGACTATACAGGCGCAGACATACAATCAACTTTGGAAAAACGTGGAGGAAATGGAAAAGAACGACTTGCCGAAATCCGTCATCGCCGAGGCGGAAAAAATATACGCGAAGGCGAAAGCTGAACGCAACGTGCCGCAGATGATGAAGGCATATCTCACGATGATGGCTGGCCGCAGAAGCATCTCGCCCGATAGCTTGGCGGTCGATATCAAGGGCTTGGAGGCGTGGGCGCAAGAAGCCGGAACTCAGGCACCCGACCGTGCGGTGCTATACTCCATCCTGGCCGAATTCACGATAAGGAAAGACTTTGCCAAGGGGGACCGCTATCTGCATCTCTCCTTGAAGGACAGCATACAGTTGGTGGCTTATCCGGCGGAAAAGCTTGTCCCGATGGTGGAAACGGGCGAGACAAGCCGGCTTTATTTCGGCAACAATCTGTATGACCTGTTGGCCCGTCGCGCTATCCGGTTGTGGGAGGAAAACCTGTGGAATCCCCAGCAAGAGGATACGCGTAAATCGATTCAAGAAACCTATCAGTCGTTGCTGCATATATATAAGGTAAAGGAGATGCGTTCGGCGTGGCTCTTGACGGCACTCGATGCCTATCCGCAGGCCGATGAAAAGCAGCTTCGCGGGTGGATGAAGGAGTACGAAGACTTGGATGTATGTGCTGAGGTATATCTGCGGTTGGCACAATGGATGCAACGCGAGGATGAGCCTGCCAAGCGTCTGGCTTTGCTTCGCGAAGGCATCGCCCGCTATCCCCGATACAACCGCATCAATGCCTTGAAGAACGAGGAGAAGGAAATCCTCTTGCCGATGCTGAACTTCTCCACCGGATACACCTATCCCGGAGAGCCGCTTATGTTGCAGCTGAGTTATCGCAACTTGACGGGCTTTGCGGTCAAGTTCTATCGTTTGGAGCTTCCTGCGGCCTCTTCATTATTGGCCAAGGTCAGCCCGAAGAATGTGCAGAAGTATGGCAGATTCGTGCGTGAGACGAAGGTCGGCATTCCTCCGACTCCCGATTACCGGATGCAGACGATGCCTGTCAAGGTGCCGCCGTTGGAAACGGGAATCTATTACGTGGTAGCTACGCCCGAGGGTTATCCGAACATCGTACGAGGAGCCTTGGTGCACGTGTCAGCTTTGCAGGTGATACATCGGGAAATGCCCGATGAGCATCTGGAAATGGTGGTGCTGGACAAGCGGAGCGGACATCCGCTGCCCGAAGCGCAAGTGGACATTTTCCAAACGGCGGACAACGGCTTTTCCTTGAAGAAGAACTACGTCGCCAATGCCGAAGGTGTGGTGAACTTGCCGAAGGAAGAAGGTTACTACATTTATTATCAAGCAAGTACGGAGACCGATAGTGCAATGCCGGTCACTCAGCTTTGGATAGGGCGAGACAACTTCGAGGTCTCTGACCAAACGCAGGAGCATATCAATCTCTTCACCGACCGGGCGCTTTATCGTCCGGGGCAGACGTTGCATTTCTCGGGCATCGCTTATCGTCAGAAGAAGGATTTGACAATGGCACAGGAAGGGGCTTCATATACCATTATATTGCAGGATGCCGACCGTCAGGAGGTGGCACGCCAGGAAGTGAAGACGGATGCTTTCGGCACTTTCCAAGGAACATTCGCTTTGCCAAGTTCGGGAAAGACGGGTGTCTATCTGTTGCGGACGGAGGGGGGAAGCACGACCTTCCGCGTGGAGGAATACAAGCGGCCGACTTTTGAAGTGACCTTCGATGCCGTGAAGGAGAGCTATCAACCGGGTGACTCCATTTGTGTGACAGGGGTAGCCCGAAGTTTCGCCGGTACGCCGATACAAGGGGCGAAAGTCAGCTATCGGGTTGCCCGATTGGAGAACCGCTTCTGGCGGATGCGAGGTGTGGAAACCAACCGCGTGACGGGGGAAACGATGACCGATGCCGAAGGCCGTTTCGAGGTACCGGTGCATTTCTTGCCCGTGTCGGAAGAAGGTCGCCCGTGGTTCTATACCTACGAAGTCTCGGCTGATGTGACCAATGTGGCAGGGGAGACCCAAGCGGGTGTCTTGAACTTGCCGTTAGGAAGCTCGTCGTTGAGGCTCTTCATCCCCGGCTGGGAGGGAGAAACGCTCATTAAGGAACAGCCGAAGAAGTTGACCTTCCAAGTGTCCAATCTGATGAATGTGCCTATGGAAAAGGAAGTCAGCTATCGGGTCTTCGTCAAGGAGAAGCAAGTGCTGCAAGGAAAGGCAAAGGCGAATCAAGCCTTCGTGCCGGAAGAAATCTATTCCTTGCCCTCGGGCGCTTATCAACTGAAGGCAGAGGTGACGGATGAGTCGGGTAAGAAGGTTGAGCAAAATGTGGATTTTGTGCTTCTTTCGCTTGCCGACAAGCATCTGCCCGAGGGATTGGAAACTTGGTGCTATCAGTCGGATGAAGCATTCGGTACCGATGGACAGGCGACCGTTTACTTCGGAAGCCGGGCGAAGGATGTATATTTGTTTTACGACGTGACGTGGGGCGACGGACAGATGGAGAGGAAACGAATCACCTTCTCCGATTCCATCGTGTCCTTCCGCTTTAAATATAAGGAAGAATACGGCGATGGCTTGCAATGCAGCTTTGCGTATCTGAAGAATGGCGAGTTGCACACCCGCAGCTTGAACATCCAGAAACCGAAAACCGACAAGGCTTTGCATTTGAAGTGGAAGACTTTCCGTGATAAGCTTCAGCCCGGTCAACAGGAGACGTGGACGTTGAGCATCCTCCGTCCCGATGGAACGCCTGCCGATGCCCAATTAATGGCGACTATGTACGATGCCTCGTTGGACAAGTTGGCACCGCATCGTTGGCGGTTCGGCTTGAATTTTGCACGCCGATTCCCGAATGAGTATTGGCGTCAGGTGGCTCATCGGCATACGTATTGGGGATTCTCCTTCCCGCTGAAGTCCTTGAAATACAATCCGTTGATGTATAGTACGCTGGATGTTCCTTATTATCTGGGCGAAGAAGTCCTGATGTCAATGGGGCGTCCTATGACGATGAAGTCGGCGGCATTCAATCGTGTGGAGGCGGTGATGGATACTTCGATGGCCGAGGCCGTGGAAGAGGAATCGGCTTTGGAAGAAACGGGCAATGTACAGCTTCGCACGAACTTTGCAGAGACCGCCTTCTTCTATCCGCAGCTACGTACCGATGCTCGTGGTGAGGTAAGCATTGAGTTCACCCTTCCCGAAAGCTTGACCGAATGGAAGTTTATGGGCTTGGCGCACACTCGCGAGATGGATTATGGAAGCATCGAGGCACAAGCCATAGCCAGCAAGGATTTTATGCTTCAACCCAACTTGCCCCGATTCGTAAGGGTAGGCGATAAGGTGGAAATCTTGGCATCGGTAGTCAACTTTTCTGCCGGCGATATACGGGGGACGGCACGGATGGAAGTCTTTGTTCCCGAGAGCGGAAAGGTCATCTTGACGCAGAAACGTCCCTTTGCCGTGAAGGCAGGAGAGACGGGAAAGGTAACATTTTCTTTCGATGTAACCGACAAGTACGAAGGTTTGGCCGTTCGGATGGTGGCGGACGGAGGCACGTTCAGCGATGGCGAACAGCGCTATCTGCCCGTGTTGAGCAACAAGCAACGCTTGACGGAAAGTGTCCTGCTGGATGTAAACGGCAAGGGAACGTACACCTTCTCGTTGGAAAGCCTGTTCAACGGGCATAGCAAGACGGTGAGCCGCCCGAAGATGAGGGTCGAGTTCACGGGCAATCCCCTGTGGTATGCCATCCAAGCCCTGAAGGCGGTGCGCAACCCCGACAATGACAATGTCCTCTCGTGGGCAACGGCTTATTATGCCAATTCGTTGTTGCAGCATTTGGCAAATACCAAGCCCGAGATAGCCGATTCGTTGCAAACGGAAGGATTGGATGCCTTGTTGAAGGAAGCGGCCTTGAAAATGAAGGGCTTGCAGGCATCGGACGGCTCGTGGAGCTGGTACAAAGGAATGTCGGGAAGCCCCTATATGACGACCGCTGTCACCCAATTGCTCGCTCGCTTGCATCGGATGACGGGCGGCTTGTCCAGCGAGGTGAAGCCGATGTACCGCAAGGCTTTCAGTTTCTTGGGCCGTGAAGTGGCCGATGAGGTGAAGCGGATGAAGGAAGCCGAACGCAAGGGGGTAAAAGATGTGGCCCCCTCCGAACGTGCCTTGCAATACCTTTACATATCGGCCTTGGACAAGGATTTGCCGATAGCGGCGGATGTCAACAAGTATCTGTCGGGCAAGCTGGAAACCCTTTCGGGACATTTCACCATTTATGGCAAGGCCTTGGGTGCCATTGTCTTGCAAGCATCCGGGAAGTCGGCAAAGGCCAAGGAATTCCTGGAGTCGCTGATGCAATATTCGGTGATGACCGAGCCGATGGGCCGCTATTTCGATACCCCGAAAGCCTTCTACTCGTGGTTCAGTTACAAGATACCTACCCAGGTAATGGCTATCGAGGCCGTACACTTCGTGGCTCACGAAGAGAAGACGCAGGAAGAATTGAAACGATGGCTCCTCAAGCAGAAGCAGGCACAGGTGTGGGACACGCCGATAGCCACGGCCGATGCCGTCTATGCCCTCCTCACCACGGGCGCCGATTGGCTGGCGAACACAGGCGAAGGCGAAATCCGGATTGGCGAAGACGAAATTAAATTTGGCGAAGGCGAAAGCTTGGGTTACGTACAGCAAGAGGTGACGGGCAAGGTGACGGACATCCGCAAGGTGACGGTCAAGAAGTTCTCTCCGGGTATGGCTTGGGGAGCTGTCTATGCCGAGTTCGAGGAAGAGATGGACAAGGTGTCGGCGCAAGGAAATGCCTTGAAGGTGAGTCGCATCCTGCTCAAGGACGGCAAGCCGTTGGCAGAAGGCGAACCGCTGAAGGTGGGCGATAAACTGGATGTCTGTCTCGTCATCAAGGCCGACCGCGATATGGATTTCGTGCAAGTGAAGGATGAGCGTGCCGCTTGCCTGGAACCGGCAGATGTCCTTTCGGGTTATCGTTGGACGGACGGAATCGGCTATTATCAGGAAACGAAGGATGCCTCCACCTCCTTCTCTATGGACAAGGTGCGGAAGGGTACATACGAACTGACGTATGAGGTGTATGTCGCCTCGCCGGGCGTGTATCAGCAGGGCATTGCCACGGTGCGTTCGGTGTATGCGCCCGAGTTTGGTGGACACGGCGATGGCGGTAGTGTGATGGTGAAATAAGATTTCCATCATCCGTGTCATTTCAAAATAAATATGTATCTTTGCCCTCTAAACCGAACAATAAAGGAAGATGAAACAGATATTGACAACGATACTTCTTTGGACAGCGGCTTGCCTGATAAGCTATGCGCAGCCCAAAGCAACTTTTGACAAGAAGGTCTATGAACACGGCGTGGTGCTTTGGAAGCATCCGGCCACCGCTACCTTCACTGTGAAAAACGACGGCGACAAGCCTTTGGTCATCAGCAATGTGACTACCTCCTGCGGATGTACCGTGGCCGACTGGACGAAGACCCCCATTGCGCCCGGTGCTACGGGTGTGGTGACTTCCGTTTTCGATGCCAAGGCGTTGGGACGTTTCAACAAGAGCGTCGGCGTGTATTGCAACGCATCTGCCCGCCCCATCTATTTGTCGGTGAGGGGCGAAGTCAGTGCCGACCCCAAGAACTATACGTTGACTCATCCGTATGAAATCGGTGCCATCCGTTTGAACAAGGATGCCATCGAGTTCGACGATGCCAACAAGGGTGACAAGCCTACGATGGAAATCCTCGTGGCCAATACCTCGAATGAAGTCTATTCGCCGGTGCTGATGCATCTGCCGCCGTATCTGGAAGCCGTGGCCGTGCCCGAACGCATTGGCAAGCGGGCGACCGGCAAGATTCGTGTGACACTCGATACGGACAAGCTGCCGAAGTTCGGCTTGACCACTGCCACCGTCTATCTGTCCCGCTTCCCGGGCGACAAGGTGAGCGAGGAGAATGCCATCCCCGTATCGGCCATCCTCTTGCCCGATTTCAGCAATATGACTCAGCAACAGCGCCTCAATCCTCCGGCTGTCGAGCTCTCGGCTACCGAACTTTCGATTCCTCCTTTGCCCGAGAACGGAAAGAAGAAGCTGAACGTCGTCGTGAAGAATGTGGGTAAGAGCGATTTGGAAATCACCGACTTGCAGGTGTTCAATCCGGCATTGGGCGTACAGCTCAAGAAGCGTGTCCTGAAGCCTGGTGCATCGACCAAGATGAAGATTACGGCATACGGTAAGTATCTGAAGCGCGTGAAGGGGACTCCGCGCGTGCTGATGATTACCAACGACCCGAACAACCCGAAAGTCATCGTGAGAGTGAACGTGACCGACTAAATGAAACTTAAAAGAAGATACTATGATGGAACATCCCGAAAACAGTGAAGAATACAAGGGCTTGACCGTGAATGCAGGCATCGAACAGCCTTCCATCGTCAATCCTTACTTGAAGTTGCGCAAGAAAGTCCGTCGCCGTGAGTTTACCGTCGATGAGTTTGTCGATGGCATCGTGAAGGGCAATATGACGGTGCTCAGTCAGGCGGTGACCTTGGTGGAAAGTACCAAGCCCGAGCATCAGGCCGTGGCTCAGGAGGTCATCGAGAAATGTCTGCCTTATTCGGGCCACTCCGTGCGTATCGGCATCAGCGGTGTGCCGGGTGCCGGCAAGAGTACGTCCATCGATGTCTTCGGCCTTCACGTGCTGGAGAAAGGGGGAAAGTTGGCAGTCTTGGCCATCGACCCCAGCAGCGAGCGCACCAAGGGCAGTATCCTTGGCGACAAGACCCGTATGGAGAAACTCTCCGTGCATCCCGATGCCTTTATCCGTCCCAGCCCTTCGGCGGGTTCGTTGGGTGGCGTGGCCCGTAAGACGCGTGAGACCATCATCCTATGCGAGGCGGCAGGCTTCGACAAGATATTCGTGGAGACCGTAGGGGTAGGACAGAGCGAGACGGCTGTCCATTCGATGGTCGATTTCTTCCTGCTCATCCAGTTGGCAGGCACGGGCGACGAGCTGCAGGGCATCAAACGAGGCATTATGGAAATGGCCGATGGCATTGTCATCAACAAGGCCGACGGAAGCAACATCGAGAAGGCGAAGTTGGCAGCGGCTCATTTCCGCAACGCGCTGCATCTCTTCCCTACACCCGACTCGGGATGGACACCGAAGGTGCTTACTTACTCAGGCTTCTATGGCTTGGGCATCAAGGAGATATGGGATATGATAGACGAGTATTTCGTGTTTGTCAAGAAGAACGGCTACTTCGATTACCGCCGCAACGAGCAGGCCAAGTATTGGATGTATGAAACCATCAACGAGCACTTGCGCGACAGCTTCTATAACAACCCGACCATCGAAACGATGTTGGCGGCCAAGGAACAGGCGGTGCTCAACGGGCAGCAGACATCCTTCGTGGCAGCCAAGCATTTGCTGGACACTTATTTTCAGTTGTTGAAATAAAAAAGATGGTGTCGTGAAACGCGACACCATCTCTGTGTTTTTTAGATTGACAATTCTGCCAACACATTCACCAGTTCCTTGTCGATAGGCTTGTCGTTCTTGATGGCCTTGGCGAACGGTACATATACAATCTTGTCGTTTTCGATACCGATCATCACGTTGCGCTGACCTTCCATAATGGCCTGGATACTGGCCACACCCATACGGCTGGCGATGATACGGTCGTGAGCCGTCGGGCGACCGCCGCGCTGCAAGTGGCCGAGGATGGTTACACGCACGTCGTATTGCGGATACTCGTTCTTCACGCGTTCGGCATAATGCATTGCACCGCCTGTCAGTTCACTTTCGGCAACCAATACGATGCTGCTGCTCTTCGACTTCTTGAAGCCGTGGTTGATGAATTGTTCCAACTGGTCAACCTCCGTGCTGAACTCAGGGATGATGGCTGCTTCTGCACCGGCAGCGATGGCACCGTTCAAGGCCAGGAATCCGGCATCGCGTCCCATCACTTCCACAAAGAACAGGCGTTCGTGCGAGGTCGCTGTATCGCGGATTTTATCGACGGCATCCAGGATGGTGTTCAAGGCTGTGTCGTAACCGATGGTGGTGTCGGTGCCGTAGAGGTCGTTGTCGATGGTACCCGGAAGGCCGATGCACGGGATGTCGTATTCCTGTGCCAGGATGCGGGCACCGGTCAACGAACCGTCACCGCCGATTACTACCAAGGCATCGATGCCGTGCTTCTTCATATTTTCGTACGCTTGTTGACGGCCTTCGGCAGTCTTGAATTCCTGGCAGCGGGCAGTCTTCAGGATGGTACCGCCCATCTGGATGATGTTACTTACGTTTTGGCTCTTGAATTCCACGATTTCATCGGTCACCAAGCCTTTGTAGCCACGGTAGATACCGAATACTTTCAGCCCGTTGAAGATGGCCGAGCGGGTCACCGCACGGATGGCTGCGTTCATACCGGGAGCATCGCCTCCGGATGTCAAAATACCGATTGAGTTGATTTTTGCCATAAGTTTATTTCTTTTTAAGTTATTGATATATGCTAAAGTAATTGTCATTATGGTGTTCCCAATATCACCTCCTTGCACTCCTCCATCAGCCATTTCGGGGTGGAGGTTGCTCCGCAGATGCCGATGGATTTTACGCCATCCAGCAGGGTACGGTCTATTTCCTCGGGTTGGTCGATGAGGTAGGAGTTGGGGTTCACCTTCAGACATTCGTGGAAGAGAATCTTGCCGTTCGAACTCTTGCGCCCGCACACGAAGAAAATAAGGTCGTGGTTAGAGGCAAAGCTGCGGATGTTCGGCATCCGGTTGGCTACCTGTCGGCAGATGGTGTCGTGATACTCGAAGGTGGCATCGGGCGAAATATGTGCCTGGATGTACTCCACGATTTGGCGGAACTCGTCCAGCGACTTGGTGGTTTGCGAATACAGGCGGATGTCCTTGCTGAAATCCAACCTATCGACTTCGTTGATGCCTTCGATGACGATGGCCTGTCCGTTGGTCTGTCCCACGAGGCCCAATACCTCGGCGTGTCCGTTCTTGCCGTAGATTACGATTTGTCGGTCGCTTCCGGCAGCCAGGTCGAACTCCTGCTTGATGCGTTTCTGCAGGCGCAGCACCACGGGGCAGGTGGCATCGATGATTTCGATGTGGTTTTTCCGTGCCAGCTCGTAGGTGGCGGGCGGCTCGCCGTGTGCGCGGAGCAATACCTTCACGTCGTGCAGGCGGGCAAACTCCTCGTGGTTGATGGTGATGAGTCCCATCTTCTTCAGCCGTTCACATTCCTGTCCGTTGTGCACGATGTCGCCCAGGCAATACAGGGTATTCCCCTTTGCCAGTTCCTCTTCTGCCTTCTGGATGGCGGTTGTCACCCCAAAGCAGAATCCCGAGCCATTGTCTATTTCGATGTTTACCATAATATTATTTTTTTTTGTCCATAATGTCATTCAGACGACCGTAGGGAGGAAGAATCTCGGATGCATCCACGTTTGTGTTACCGAGATTTTTCACTTCGTTCAACAACACGTCTTCGCTTCGCTCTGAATGACATATTATTTCACCGCCTCTTCAAACCGTTCTTTCAGCCATTGTTTCTGCTCTTCGATGGTGAGGTGGCTGTTGTCCAGCAGGAGAGCATCTTCGGCTTGGCGGAGGGGGCTGACGGCACGGTTCTGGTCGATGTAGTCACGCTCCTTCACGTTGGTCAGGATTTCCTCGTAGGATGCCTCCTGCCCCTTGGCCTTCAGCTCGTCGTAGCGGCGCTGGGCACGGATTTCGGCCGATGCCACCACGAAAATTTTCAGTTCGGCGTCGGGGAAGACGGTAGTGCCGATGTCGCGTCCGTCCATCACGATGCCCTTTTCCTTGCCCATCTGCTGTTGCAGCTTCACTAACGCCTCGCGCACGAAGCCGAGGGCAGCTACGGGGCTGACCATAGCCGACACTTCCATCGTGCGGATGCGGTCTTCCACGTTCACGTCGTTCAGGTGGGTCATCGGCCGTCCCGTTTCGGGATTCAGACGGAAGGAGATACGGATGTGGGGCATGGCTGCTTCCAGTCGGGCGGTGTCGATACCCTCGGGGGTACAGAGCCCGTTGTCTAAGCAGTACAGGGTGACGGCACGATACATGGCGCCGCTGTCTATGTAAATGTAGCCCACTTCGCGGGCCAGGTCCTTGGCCATGGTGCTCTTCCCGCAGGATGAGTAGCCGTCTATGGCGATGGTTATTTTCTTCATGTTGCTATTTATATTAATGTTATCTTTATTACTTTTGTCATTCAGACGACCGTAGGGAGGAAGAATCTCGGAAACGCAAAGTGGGTGTCCCCGAGATCCTTCGCTACGCTCTGGATGACATATATGCTACAAAGATAGCAAAAACAACCGCCCTATTACTATATTCCCCGAAAAAATACGTGTTTTAGCATATTTTTTCTTCCGGAATAGTTCTTAATTGAAATAAAAGTGCTACATTTGCGCAGAATGTGAGGAAACTCCAAATGTGAGAAACACTAATTTTTAAATAATAATTTATGGAAGTTAAAAAATCCCCCAAGGCAGATTTGGAAGGCAAGAAGACCACCAATCTGTTAATCGGCGCCATCATGACTTTGGCTATCTTGTTTATCGGGTTCGAATGGAGTGAACGTGATAAGAAGGTGACTACTGACACAGGTATCGCTGAAGTAGAATTCGAAGAAGAAATCATTCCTATCACAGAACAGGAACAACCGCAACAAGCTCCTCCTCCTCCAGAAGCTCCGAAGGCAGAAGAAGTAATCGAAATCATGGACAACGACTCTAAGGTAGAAGAATCTACTATCCAGGCTTCGGACGACACTCAGGCTGCTGTAGAAGTGAAATATACTCCGGTAGAAGTGGAAGAAGAAGAAGTGGATGAACAGCAAATCTTTACCATCGTAGAAGAACAGCCGGAATTCCCGGGCGGTATGGCTGAATGCTACAAGTGGATTGGTAAGAACTTGCAGTATCCTACTATCTCTGCTGAAAACGGTGTTCAGGGTCGTGTAACTGTAAACTTCGTGGTAAATGCCGACGGTTCTATCGTGGACGTGAAGGTATTGCGTGGTGTTGACCCGTACTTGGATAAGGAAGCTATCCGCGTGGTATCCAAGATGCCGAAGTGGAAACCAGGTAAGCAGCGTGGTAAGGCTGTACGTTGTTCGTTCAACCTCCCGGTACGCTTCAAGTTGAATTAATCTGAACTTTTATTTGTCATCCAGAGCGTAGCGAAGGATCTCGGTAACACCCACTTGATGTATTCGAGATTCTTCGCTTCGCTCTGAATGACATTACCGTTTCTTTGAAACTGAAAACTGATGACAATGATGACATACTCCGCTCAACAACTGCTCGGCAAGGTGAATGCATACCTCAAGCAGATGCCTTACTCCCGTCCTCCCAAGGGCTTGTACGAACCTATCGCTTACGAACTCGACCTGGGTGGCAAGCGCGTCCGTCCCGTATTGATGCTTATGGGCTATAACCTCTACCGCGAAGATGTGGACACCATCCTCCCTCAGGCAGCAGGGCTTGAGACCTATCACAATCATACCCTCCTGCACGACGATGTGATGGACCATGCCGATATGCGGCGCGGAAAGCCCACCGTACACAATGTGTGGGACGAGAACACGGCCATCCTCTCCGGCGATGCCATGCTTATCCTGGCCTACCGCCTCATGGCGCAGTGCCCTGCCGACAAGTTGCCGCAAGTGCTCGGAATCTTTACCGAAACCACCATGGAAATCTGCGAAGGACAGCAGTGGGACATGGAGTTCGAGAAGCGCATGGATGTGAAGGTGGACGAGTACGTGGAAATGATTCGCCTGAAGACCTCCGTCCTCCTGGCAGCAGCGCTCAAGATTGGCGCTTGCCTGGCCGGTGCCCCCGAAGAAGATGCCCGGAAGCTGTACGACTTCGGCATGAAGATGGGCTTGGCCTTCCAGCTGCAGGACGATTGGCTCGACGTGTATGGCGACCCGAAGGTGTTCGGAAAGAACATCGGTGGAGACATCCTGTGCAACAAGAAGACCTATATGCTGATTACTGCCCTCCAGCAAGCCGACGATGCCCAGCGTGCCGAATTGGAAGGCTGGCTGTCGGCTACCAACTGCGAGCCTGCCGAAAAGATTGCTGCCGTGACCCGCTTATATAATAAGGTAGGGGTAGGAGAACGCTGCATGGAGCGTGTGGAAGCCTACTACAACGAAGGCCTCGCCGTGCTCGACAGTGTAGCCTTGCCTGCCGAACGCAAGCAGGTGCTGAAAGAGTTTGCCTGCAGCTTGATGAACCGGAAAGTATAACCATGATAGATACCCATTCACATATATTCGAGCCCGAATTCACCGACGACCTCCCCGAAGTCATCGACCGGGCACGTCAGGTAGGCGTGACGCACATCTTCATGCCCAACATCGACGATACCACCGTGGATGCCATGCTCCGTGTCGCTGCCCGCTACCCCGGCTATTGCTACCCCATGTTGGGCTTCCACCCCACATCGGTGGATGGTGATGCCCTGCCCAAGGTGCGCCGCATGAAGGAACTCCTCGTGCCGGGACATCCGTACATAGCCATCGGCGAGGTAGGGCTCGACCTCTATTGGGACAAGACGTGGATACGCCAGCAGCAACAGGTGCTCGACGAGCAGGTGCAATGGGCGCTCGAATGCGACTTGCCCCTCGTCATCCATTGCCGCGAAGCCTTCCCCGAACTTTTCCAGGTGCTGGCGCCCTACAAGGACACTGCGCTGAGAGGCGTTTTCCATAGCTTCACGGGTACGGCGGACGAGGCTGCCGAAGCCCTCGGATACCGCAACTTCATGCTGGGCATCAACGGGGTGGTAACGTTCAAAAAAAGCAACTTGCCCGAGGTGCTGCGCGCCGTTCCGCTCGACCGTCTGGTGACCGAAACCGACTCGCCCTACCTGGCACCCGTACCCTTCCGCGGCAAGCGCAACGAAACTTCGTACGTGAAACGGGTGGCGGTGAAGCTGGCCGAACTTTATGAAACGGAAATCGGAACGGTGGAACAGCAGACAGCCGCGAATGCCTTAAAAGTGTTCAAAATCCCCGTGTGAGAGTTTAAAATATGTGAATTTTTGGGAGTTCTTGTAACTTTGTCCCCCCGAAATCTGCGTATGATGAAAAAAAAAGGTACATTTGTTGCTGAAATCGCTTGCTATTCCCGAAATTCTTCGTAATTTGCAGCCGATTTGAGATAGAAGCCGAAAAATGGCGACTGGGAGAGATGCTCGAGTGGTTGAAGAGGCACGCCTGGAAAGCGTGTAAACGCCAAAAGTGTTTCGCGGGTTCGAATCCCGCTCTCTCCGCAAAGGCCGTGAAAGCGGTCGCCGGAAAAGAACAAATAAATAATGATGTATAAAACAAATTAATTAATTAATCTTAAAAAATTACACACAATGAAAAAGTTATTTGCAATGCTTGCATTGATGGGAGTTATGACTCTCGGTTCAGTACCTGTAATGGCTCAGGACGCTCCTGAAGCAGCAGTAGTTGAAGAAGGTGGTATCCACAAGGAATTGAAGACTAAGTACATCGAAGGTGGTGCAGACTTTATGTCATTGCCTGCTATCGCATTGGTTTTGGGTCTTGCTTTCTGTATCGAACGTATCATCTATTTGTCATTGGCTGAAGTGAATGCAAAGAAGTTGATGGGTAAGATTGAAGAAGCTTTGGAAAAGGGTGATGTAGAAGGTGCAAAGAACATCGCACGCAACACTCGCGGTCCTGTTGCTTCTATCTGCTACCAAGGTTTGATGCGTATCGACGAAGGTTTGGACGTAGTAGAACGCTCAGTAGTATCTTACGGTGGTGTTCAAGCTGGTTACTTGGAAAAGGGTTGCTCATGGATTACATTGTTCATTGCGATGGCTCCGTCACTCGGTTTTATCGGTACCGTAGTAGGTATGGTTATGGCGTTCGACGATATCCAACAGGCTGGTGATATTTCTCCGACAGTTGTTGCCGGTGGTATGAAGGTGGCCTTGATTACTACTATCTTCGGTTTGATCGTTGCTTTGGTTCTCCAGGTGTTCTACAACTATATCCTCGCTAAGATTGAAGAAATCACAAGCCAAATGGAAGATTCTTCTATCACATTGCTGGATATCATCATGAAGTACAACTTGAAGTACAAGAAGTAATAATCATAAACTGAAGTCTAATATCTAAAAATTAGAGTAATGGCTAAATTAACATACAAGGTATCTTACTACATTTTCTACGTCCTGATTGCACTTATTCTCGTGGTGCTGGGATTGTTCTTCTGTGTAGGATACAATAATCCGGTGGGCGAATATAACGCTCCAGAACATACAGAAACATTGTTGTTCTTGATGTACGCAATGTTGGGTGTATGTATTATCGTGACAGTTGTCGGCTCGCTCGCACAATTCGTTACTGGTTTGAAAGACAATCCGAAGGGCGCAATGAAGTCATTGCTGTTTGTGGGCTTGTTCATCGCTGTATTGGCAGTTGCTTATACAATGGGTTCTGATGCACCGGTTGTAAAGGGTGACGGTACTGAATTCACAGATGCAGGTTGGTTGAAGCTCACTGACATGACACTTTACGCAATCTATTTCTTGGTTGCTACTGCCAGCGTTGCTACCATCGTAAACTTGAGCGGTATTTTCAAGAGATAATTATTTTGTTTGGTTAATCAAAAGAGTTAAGTAAAATGGCAAGAAAGAAAAGAACAATGCCTGGTGTAAATGCTACATCAACGGCGGATATTGCCTTCATGTTGCTTATCTTCTTCCTTACAACCACATCAATGAATACTGACAAGGGGTTGGCTCGTCGCCTTCCGCCACCGCCAGATCCATCGGTGAAAAAACAAGATGATCTTAAGGTTAAGGAACGTAACTTGCTCCAGGTACGTATCAACAAGGACAACCAGTTGATGGTAGGCTCGGAGTATTTGGAAGTATCGCAACTGAAAGCAAAAGCTAAGGAATTCATTGCTAACCCGAACGACGATGCAAATCTTCCGGAAAAGCACGTGAAGAACATCCCATTGTTGGGCGGTGATGTAATGGTAGCTGAAAACCACATTATCTCTGTAACAAACGACGTTGGTACCTCTTACCAGGCTTACATCGACGTACAGAATGAATTGGTTGCTGCTTATAACGAATTGAGAAACGAAGCTGCTAAAGCACACTTCGGAAAGAATTATGCAGAATGTGACGAAGACCAGAAGAAGGCTATCCGTGACTTCATTCCGCAGAAGATTTCTGAAGCTGAACCTAAAAAGTATGGAGGTAAATAATTATGGGAAAATTTAACAGAGGCGGTAAAAAAGGCATGCCTGAGTTGAATACCTCATCTTTGCCTGACTTGATCTTTACCATGTTGTTCTTCTTCATGATTGTAACAACCATGCGTGAAGTGACTATGAAGGTTCAGTTTAAGGCTCCTCAAGCAACCGAGTTGGAAAAATTGGAAAAGAAGTCTTTGGTAACGTTTATCTATATGGGTAAGCCGACTCAAGAACTTCAGGCCAAGATGGGTGCTGAAACCCGTATTCAGTTGAACGACCGTTACGCTGATGCATCGGAAGTACAGGACTACATCTATCAGGAACGTGAAAACATGAAGGAAGAAGACCAGCCGTTCATGCAGGTATCACTCAAGGTGGACAGGGATACCAAGATGGGTATCGTGACTGAAGTGAAGCAGGCTCTCCGTCAGGCTTACGCCCTGAACATCAACTATTCAGCTGCTCAACGCAACTAATATTAGTTTGATAATTATAAGAAAAAGAAGCTATTCCGCAAGGAGTAGCTTCTTTTTTTGTGTCCCTTCGTTACAACAAGCTGATGCACGAGGTAGTACCGAGGGTGGTCGCTATCGCCGTAAGGATGGTGATGGCGAAGTGAATGATTTTCTGCCAAAGTTCTTTCTTGTTCATAATAAATGATAGATGATAAATGATAGATGATAGATGATAAATGATAAATGATAGTTGGTAAATGATGTTAGTGGTGTCATCCAGAGGAGCGTAGCGACGAAGGATCTCGTGTGCATCCACGTGTATGTTCTCGAGATCCTTCGCTTCATTTCATTCCGCTCTGGATGACAGCTGGCGGAGAGGTTCTCCCCCTCCAGGGCGGAGCTAGAGGGGGGCTTCTTACGCCGTCAAGTCCTCGCCGCCCGTTTCCTCTTCGGAGTTTTCCTTGTCGGCCTTGCTGCTCTTCACCTTCACGCGTGCGAAGGTCAGGTTGGAGAGGATGCCCGCCAGCGCGCTGCCCGGTCGGAAGTTGATGCGTGCCTGCTTGATGAGCGAGTCATCATACTCCTCTTCGCTCACCGCCCCCTTCGAGCTGATGCCGATTTGCAGGGTGCCGAGGTCGCCCAGGCGGACGATTTCGCCGTTCTTCAGCGCTTCGGTAATCACATCTTCCAGTGCCACGAGCACGGCAAACACGTCCGATTTGTGTACGGTACACGTCTGCTGGATGCGCTCGGACATTTCGCGCAGGTTGGTGTCGCCGTTGGCCTGTACGTGAGCATAATACTTGGGAGCCGCTTCCTTGTCGCGCGGGTTGATACGTGGAGATACCGAGTAAGTTACATTTCTTGCCATAGTCTTGTCGAATTAAAAGTTAAAAGTTAAAAATTAAAAGTTTGGGTGTTTGTGATTCATGAACCTTACACTGCAAAGATACCACATCTGTATAGCGGTTGTCAAGCATTTCAGCGTTTATTTTCACGGGCGAAGGCAACTATTTTATCCGTTTTCGCGTGTACTGCGGTTCGCCTTCGCGTATCGTCACATGCAGCTTTCAGCGTCATCAACGTCATCAGTTTTCAGTTGTTTCTGAATGCTGTTGCTTGTCTTGAAAATATAGGTGATAAATTTTTATTATTATATTATAATATGAATAATATAATAATAAAGTTTTCTCTTTGCATAAAGGTATGGCGTGTATTTAAACTGAAAACTGATGACATTGATGACGGTGTGTTTTCGGGGGAATGACGGTTTCGTATGTTGAATTTGAGTAAAAAGCGGATTATGTGAAAATCGCGCCCTGTTTTGATGGGGAAAATGTGAAATTTGTGCCCTTTTATGGTGGGGATTGTGTGAAAACCGTTATCTTTGCAATGCTATAACAAAGATTTGCAATATGGATAAACTGCTGAAAAGAAAGGTAGATAGCTATCTGAAGGACTGGAAGAACAATCCCGACCGGAAACCCCTTATCATCAAGGGTGCCCGTCAGATTGGCAAGACCCGTTCCGTGGAATGGTTTGCATCACAGACCTACAAGAATGTCATTGAAATCAATTTTGTGGAGCAGAAGAAATATCGGGACATTTTCGATGACGGGTTCGAGGTGGATGCCATCCTGAAAAACATCTCCTTGCTCAACCCCGAGCTTCAGTTTGTGCCGGGCGATACCCTCTTTTTCTTCGATGAATTGCAGGCGTGCCCTAATTGCGCCACTGCCTTGAAGTTCTTCAAGCTGGACGGACGATATGATGTCATCTGCTCCGGTTCGTTGATGGGCATCAACTATCGGGAGATTGAGTCGAACAGCGTCGGATATAAGGAGGATTACGAGATGCATTCTATGGATTTCGAGGAATTCCTTTGGGCGAAAGGGTATTCGGAAGAATTCGTGGAGGAACTCTATCAGCATATGTCGGAAGTCAAGCCCCTTCCTGCCTTGCAGATGGACGTACTTTTCGGCCTCTTCCGCGATTATGTCACCATCGGCGGTATGCCCGAGGTGGTGGATACCTACGTCAAGAACAAGAATTTCAGCGGGACGTTGGCCATCCAGAAGCAGTTGCTGAAAGACTACGAGGAGGACATCACCAAATATGTGGAGGGCTTGGACAAGGCCAAGGTCAAGGCCGTTTACAACCACATTTCTACCTTCTTGGCCAAGGAAAACAAGCGTTTCCAGATAACCAAGATAGGCAAGAATGCACGCAACAGGGATTACATCGGTTGTGTGGAATGGCTGGCAGATGCAGGTGTTGTCAACCTGTGCTATTGCTTGAATCAGCCGGAACTGCCTCTCAAGGGAAATTACGACCCCAAGCTTTACAAAATATATTACAAAGATACAGGCCTTCTGATAGCCTCGCTCGACGAAGAAGCGCAGGAAGACTTGCGTGCCAACAAGAATCTCGGGACCTACAAAGGTGCCATCTACGAGAACATAGTGGGAGATATGCTGGTAAAGCAAGGCTACAACCTCTATTATTACAGCAGCGACAAGCCGGCTCTTGAGATGGATTTCTTTGTCAGAGATGCCGATTCCCTGATTCCCGTCGAGGTGAAGGCCAACGATAACGCCACGGCCTCGCTGAACAACTTGCTGAAAGCGGACAAGTATCCGGATGTGAAGTATGGAATCAAGTTAGGGTATAAGAACATCGGCTTCAATGGCAAGTTCTATACCTTCCCTTATTTCCTGGCTTTCTTGGTGAAGAGGTTTGTGAGGGGGAAGATTTCATAAAAAGTGATGCAAAATGTAGCTATATCCAAAGAAATGTTATACCTTTGCAAAATAATTGAAAGAAATATGAATAAAAGTTTGCAAATATCACATAAAATGTTAGCAAGCAAGCAAGCAAGCAAG
>JAFQBF010000031.1 GCA_017416735.1 Bacteroidaceae bacterium
GTCTCAGTTCCAGTGTGGGGGACCTTCCTCTCAGAACCCCTAGACATCGTAGACATGGTGGGCCGTTACCCCGCCATCTATCTAATGTCACGCATCCCCATCCGTTACCGATAAATCTTTAGTTTCATTTACATGCGAAAGTGAAACACCATCTTGTATTAATCTCCCTTTCGGAAGGCTATCCAAGAGTAACGGGAAGGTTGGATACGCGTTACGCACCCGTGCGCCGGTCGCCACCTCAGTATTGCTACCTAGTGCTGCCCCTCGACTTGCATGTGTTAAGCCTGTAGCTAGCGTTCATCCTGATCCAGGATCAAACTCTTCATTGTAAAAATATTCTTTAACTCTTTCGAGTTGTATAATCTGCTCAAGAACCAAATCTATCCTTAACTTGTTTAAGTATTGACGGTTTCTGTTATCTGTCAAACTATCATTTATCATTTAACAAACTATCATTTGACAAATCTTGTACTACTTGCTTGTTTATATCTAAATCTTTCAAAGAACTCTTCTTTAAATGCTGTTCCTTTCGGAAAGCGGATGCAAAGGTAGAGCTTTTTTCAATACGAGCAAAACATTCTCACCTTTTTTTCTTCACTTTTTCACCCAAAAACCATAACGATTTGATTTTCAATGTACTTATAGACAAAACTTTTTTTAGCGCTTTTCCCAGTCTCTGTATTATATACATTATTATTTAATGCGCGCGCGTGATACGTCAAAACTACACCAACAAAGGAAGATAACAACTGAGATAAAACAATATTTTCACAACTTCGTCGGGTATGTGAGCCCATTCGGCTAATCCGGAATATGCCAATGAAGAAAAAAACTGAACGACAAAAAACAAAGTAACAAAATAATAAGCCTTACGAGCTATCAATATGGACATACCATTCACTACGTCCGACAAAGTACGGAATGCATCAACCACTGAACCATAAACCATCCCCGATACACCTATGCCTAAAGAAATGATATAAACAGCTCCCTTAGCAAAAGGAGAAGGGAATAAATCCCCGGTCACACCCAACAAAAAATTCCAAGGAAGCAAGAATGCCCCAACAATCACAATCACATATAGCAACAATGTGACCGAAGCCAACATCAAAGCCCTACGTTCTTTTCGGGACAACAACCGCTCCTTTCGACAAAGGCGCTTCAATGCATCGTAGAAACCGGCACGGACACCCACACCTATCCCCATCAACAATATCAGCACAATACCCAAAGCTGGCGTTTGCACATAATTTTCCACGATATGCCCCAATGACCACCTGATTCCCTCTGCACTCAGCAAACTCTGCACCTCATTCCCCCCATAGACACTTCCTATCCACGAGAAAAAGGCCACAAGCAACGTCAGCAAAAAGAAGAAGACAGCTCCATTCAGGTTATGTAATTTACTCTTCATCCGCTTCCAAATTATCCACATCAAGAATATGCAGCTCGAATGCCCGTGTAACCAACCGGCAAGCATTCACCCCACTACGCTCATCCCCCCTAAACAGACGGGCAACCAAATCATTCTGACGTTTCTCCAGCGATTTTGCACTGAAAGGCATCGCCTTAAGACTGGCAATCATATCCTTGGTATATCCCAATGCCAGATGACGCAAAAAGCGTTCATCGTATTCATCGATATCGTAGGCAATGACCGCTTCCTGCCGACGAGTCTCCTGAGCCACAAATTCCTTGAAACGACCGACAATCTTTTCCAATATGGGATAATTGAATACCAACTTCTTCCCATCCATCACAGCTTGCACATCCACCGCAGTCAGCAACTCACCGGTTTTAAGGATGATACCGTCGGCTCCTGCATCCAAAGCATCCACCCAAAGTTTTTCGTTCAATATCTCGCCTGTAAAAATCAGCACTTTAACATCCGGATAGTTCTTACGCAATGAAGCACAAATATCCACCCCAATGGTAGTGGAGCCGCCCAATCCCAAATCCAGCAAAACCATATCAGGAACCTGCTTTTCCAGCAAAGGCCAAAATTCCGCCTCAGTCATAGCGGTACCTATTACTTCTGCATCGGGAATCTCGTGACGGAATATTTCCTGAGTACCCTTCAACTCCAACTTGACATCTTCAACAATAATGACTTTAAATTTCTTTGTATCCATAATTTCCTTTATATTTTCAAATTATCTGACTGGCAAGGTAAACCAAACCATAAATCCTCCATCCGAAATCCGAGAAGCATTCATACGACATCCCCGACGTCCGGAAAACTCATCGTGATCACGAATAATCTGCTTGCATACCAAATATTCCGTCCCCTCCAACTTTCCTTCGGCACCATTACCCATACGGGAGAGATGAGGATAAAACAACAAATTCAATTCCTCCTGTGAATAATTTCGCCGACGATCGATAAAATCAAAACGCACAAACGCCCCGTCCCTATAAATATTCAATTCCAAAAGACCATCCACTCGACACGCCAATGCCTCATTCATCAGGTTTTCCAACATAAAGCGCAGAAGAACAACATCCCCCGTAACCGAAAGCTGTTCCGCTTGCACCTTCAATTCCAAGCGGCATCCCGCCTTTTTCATCATTCTATTGAAATATTTGACGGCAAAAGCAGCCAAATCCTGAACACTTACCGCACCTCGGCGGAAAGTAACCTCATCCAACTGCCGAGCTGCGCACGAACTCAACAAAGTAAACACACCTTTATAATAACCTATCAATTCGCCAACGGTTTCCACTTGCTTAAGTTCTTCCTCCGGCATCCCTTCCTGCAAACGATCTACAATTTGTTTGATACGATTGGGATAATAAACCGTCTCGTGCTTGATGGTGGACAAACAATTATCGAGCACCATATTCTGTACGTGCAAACGATTTTCCTCCCGGACAATCCTACGCGCCTCATCTTGTGCCATTTCGATGTCACGGAACTTCTGAGCCATCAATTCCACCGTATTATACACGATGATAGCCACATAATTGGCAACCAATTCCAGCAGTAATCTGTCATTCTCACGCCCGTTGTCCGAAGCGCACCACAAAGTCATCACACCGACACAACGAGATTCCTCACCCACCTCTACACACAACGGCAAATGCCAGATTTGCTTCTTCTCGTCCCAGGAAATCCTTCTTTGGACAAATCCGTATTCCATTTCTTCCCTTCTTTCCTCCTCGTCATCGCCCGTTGCCGTGAATGCATAGGTCAGCTTCCGACTCCCCTCTTCGCATACAGCTATTCCCAACACATCGAGAGGAAGCAACTCACTTATCCCACCGAACAACGTATCCACCAATCGGGAGACAAAAGCCCGCACATCATCTTGACAAGACGAAGGCTGAGCCAACGCACGACGATTGATTTCGAGCACCTGCTCCAACCCATAACGATACATCAACCGATGACGAAGATAAAGCGCGTAATACCCTACCAACAAAAGCACAACCAATGCCACACATAGCATAATTGCCACAATCTTATTATTGGCCGACAGCTGCATCCGTGTACAATAGTCTTCCAACGAGACATCGACACTTATTTGTTTGTAAAGCGATGTATATGCCTGGTTATTATATCGATATGCATCCAAATCCCCCAATGCCAGATAAGCCACCGCCGCCTCGTTACGGACATCGAGCAAGACATAATAATCCGTGTCGAATCTTGAGGCAAACCATTCCAACTCGGCAGAAGCCCCTTCGCCCACCAGTTGCAGCATCGGAGCCACAAACGTGGCATACTTCATAAAATGCGCATTCATACACGCCAATGCACTATCTGCACAAGCTATCGCTGTCTCGTATTTTCCTTGCAAGTTAGCTTCATAAACCCGATTGGCCAAACGATTCGCTTCCTGCAACAGAGAATCGCTCATCACCTCATTGACTTGTAAGGAATCTATACCCATTTCAATGTCTGAGGATACGGCTACCTGCGCACAACCGAACATCCCGAACGAGAGCATCCAAAGACAAACGCCAAGCACCCGACGGACTCCCTTCGGCAAACGGAAATAAAAACGGCTTCCCTCGCCCAAACGGCTTTCTATGCAGAAACAACACACACGGAAAACATCGTTGGTCTTCCGGTATTTCTCGATAATTCCCCGGCAATTCATCAACCCGAAACCACTTCCCTTGTTCTTTTGCAAGGCTTCGGCATCAACAGCCGTATGTAAACCTATCTTACCGGAATCATATACTTTTTCACTCAAGATGCAGCGGACATCCTCTTCCGACAATCCAGGGCCATTGTCCTGCACGGAGATTTCCACATACTCCTCTTCTTCGGTGGCATATACCTGGATTTCCCCTCCTTGCTGGGTATATTTACGGGCATTCTCCGTCAGGGTATTAATCATAAACAGCGTCAAGGCCTTGTCGGCTTTCACTAAAACGTCAGCAGGTTTCACCGAAAACGCCTGCTTCTTTGCCTCGAAATTCTTCCTCCCTTTCTGCAAGACATCAAACAAGGAGTTCAAGTCAAAAGTCTCGATATTCAAATTCAACGAACCTTGACGCATTTTTATCCATAACGCCAAAATATCATTATACTCGTTGATGCGCGTCACCAATTCGCCGATGTATTTGTACTTTTCCGCCTTGATTTCCTTGTCGGCCAGATAATTGAACGACGTCAGCTTGTGCACCTCGTTCACCACCCTGTCTATATAAGGTGTGATGCTTGTCACGATAAACAGGCAAGCTTTCTTTATCAGGTTCTGCCTCTTGTTCTCAACGAGATGCTGTTCGTGTACATATTGTTCCTTTTCCAGACGCCTGCGTTCATCTCCCAGCGAAATGACCGCCAATCCGTACTCCAACGTCCACGCAAGATAGGGGACGATGACTTCCAGCAATGCCTTGTCTTCCTTGGACAGAGGCTTCGAAGGCACCACCCTCCAAATTGCCATCGGCCGACCATCCGAACGGTTCAAGCCAAAGGTTACCCCCTCTATCTGCGGTCTTTCCCCATCCGCTTGACAAATCTCCATTTCCGATATTCCGACCAAATCCTGCAACGGTTGTCTCACCGAGTTCATCACGGCATCAATCACATCTTCCAAATCTTCCGCATCCGTCGGCACCGAAGCCGTTATCTGCCGACAGACTTCAAGCGTACTCTTCAACTTGTTTACATACAATGCGTTGCGAACACGCCACCGGCCATTCAGATAAACCATCAGCACCACCAGTGCGACCAATCCTCCAATCACCAGCGCCAACAATCCGTTCAACATTCCGGTTTCTTCCTCCAAAGCCTGGTAACGGCTCTCCAATTCCTTGTCTTGACGCGTAAAGTCAAGAATATCCAAATAGATGTTGCGGTTGTAATCCGACTGAGGCTTCATCCCTAATGCAGCATACGTCACGCTCAACTGTTCGCGGAAACGGGCAATCCACTCGGGCACGGTCATAATGCCTCTCGCATTAATCCATCTCAACTCGGTGGATTCAGTTTCCTGCGGCACATACGGTTTCAAGCGGTCAAGCGTATCGTGGCAATGATAATATTGTTCGTGATGAAGATTGACATACGAAAGTGCCTGCGTGAGTTGTCCCAACGCATCCTGGTGGCGTCCCAACTCATTGTAGCACGAAGCCAGCGTGCGGTGCGTTCCCGAAATCTGATACCAGTCGCCGTATTGTTTGAAAAGTTTCAACGCGTTTTCAGCAAAGCCTACCAGAAGATTCTCCCACGGCAGGTCCTTCTGGTTGATGACACGCATCATCCCCGGCCGCTTTTGCAACAACAGGTCGTAATTCTTCTTGTCCTTCAACAATTCCGCCATCGCCTGCGAAGCGTTCGCCTCAAAATATATATACCCCTGCTCGTGGCTCAGCATCAGGCAATCCATCAGATAATCGAACTCGCCCACCGTCACTTCTTCAGGCGTATCCGCTTCATACATACCGCCGGAACCTTTCATATAATAATAGTATAGCAGCTGCGAGGTGTCGCCTTCCAACTCCTGCGCCACATCAATCTCATCGATGGCCTCCAGCGATTGGGCTTCCTGCTGCAGGTAATAATAATAAACAGAAGAGGTAATCGAGAACTCCGAACACGCATAATTGAAACGCCAACGGATACGCTCATCCGCCAATGCCGTTTCGTCTTCCCCGATGCGCTTCATCCGCTTCAAGGCACTGTTACGGTAATCGTAGAATTCCTTGTTCATAGCGGTTCGCTGGCAGATTTTCATCATCCCCACATCGGCCACCAGGCATTCCAGCTCATTGGCCGTTTCGCCATAGACCTCCTGCAGAAGGCTGTCGGCGCGCTCAAAGTCCATCCGTATGAAAGCACAGAAAGCCAGGTTGTTCAATGCCTCTGCCTTGATGGAAGAATACCCCTTCCCCACTTGCAAGGCCTCACGTGCCGCCCTTTCCGAAAGCTGCAAATCCTTATATCTCTGTTCATACGATTCCCTGTTCAGCGAATCGGCACGCAGATAAGCATCCGCTTCCGACCCCCTGCCACAAGCCAGGAATGAAGCCGTAAGCCACACGCTTACCACCAGCCACAAGCAACCGACAAAGAGTTTTCTCATAAACATTTTTCACGATAAAAGGATACACTTAACAAAGGTAAGAAAAAAAGAAAAGCCATCCAAACGGACGGCTTCTGAAATCTTTCCGAAATTACGGGAATTACTTCTTTGAGTCTTCCAAAGAAGCCTTTCTGAATTCCTTCAATACCTTTTCCAAGTCCAAAGATGCCTTACGTGCACGAGTACCTGCAGCCTTGTTACCCTTTTCTGCCTGAGCAGCGGCATCTACCAACAATGCTTCGCTCAATTCCTTGATTTTTGCAATTAATTCATTCATAATGCTCCAAATGTTTTAGATTTATAATCACTTTTACGGTTTTTCGCCATTCGGGGGCTAAATTACTAAAAAAGATTGGAATCCAAACATTTTAGGAACTATTTATTCAAAATTTCATATATTTTTTCAACAAACCCCCATATTTGCCTACACTCCTGCCACCGCCACCCAACTCTTTGTCCCTCAACGTCCAACGGGTGGCAGGAGCCCTGCCACCCTCCTTACACCGCTTCCGCCAACGGCACGAGCCAATAGGCACTGCTGTATTTCGTGCGCACACGCTCGGCTCCCAGTGAGGTCAACATCTTTCCCGTCTGGCTGGCATTGCTTCCGCGGAGAGCGGCCGGATACTTCTTCTGCAAACGGCAGAAAACCTCGGTGGTCGTAAACAGCCTTCCCTCCTCGCCTTCCTCCGGCAGACGGAAGCATTGGAAGAAAAGGTCCTGCTCGGGCGAGTGCTTGTAGAACAGGCGGTTGTTCTCTTGAATCGCCTGCTCCTCCGCAGAGATGAACCACGGACGTTCGCCCGCCAGCAGCTCGGCCTTCAGCTGGGCATAGAGCTGCGCATAGTCGGGACGGGTGCAGTCAATCTTCTCCTTCACCTCCACACAGAGAAAGCGTCGGCTTCCCGTGGTGTCGGTCAGCAGCTCCTTCTGGTTGCTCGTGCCGATGAAGGAGGCGATTCTGGGCAACTGGCTGTAATAGCTTCGGTGCGACTTGCGGAAAGTAAGCTTTTTCAGTTGCATCAGGTTTTTCAGGGTAGCCATCGTGCGGATGCCGTATCGGTCGAACTCATCCATATTGATAAGGCCGAAGAGCGAGAGCTTCTGTTCGCATCCGCTCACGCTGGTGATGTCGAACTTGTCGATGTAAAACTTTTGCAACTCTTCGGGTAAAAGAATGGAACAGAACGTCGATTTGCAACGTCCCTGTTCGGTACTCACCAACAACGGCGCCACGGCATTGGCGCATTGTCCGCTGAGGTTCATCCATTGGGCCGCCATCGCCAACATCCATCGATGGAAGCCGTTGACCCACAAAGCTTTGTCCGACACACGTTTCGCCAACGGAGTGATACGGTCGGTGCCGTCCCATTCGGGAAGGCCGGCCATATAATCAAGGAACGGGTGGAAGTCCTTGATTTTCTGTGAATGTAACAATCGGCTCACGTCCTTGTCCCAACAGTTGATGCCTTGGCCACGTGCATCGATGCAGAGAGTGTTCAGCACACGCTGCTCCACTTGTGCATACTCCCCTTCTCCTTTCTGGCGATATTCCGTCTGCTCGGTCAGCACATTGAAGCGGAAATCGTATCGGGCAAACAGATACGCCTCCAGGTCGTCCAGTAAAGTCGATTTACGTTTTCCCGCTTTCCCTTCTTGAAAGGAATCAGGGATGCGTGATACACATTCAGAAGATTTTCCGAACCATTTTTTCCAGATTTCAATCAGTCTTTTCATCATATTTTCATTCGTTTTTGAGGTTAATTATGGCGCAAATATAGCAACTTAAAATCCTGAAGTCAAGTATTTTACAAAAAATCCACACTATTGGAAACACCCCTATTTCTGGCTGTAAGCTCTATAACGAAGTGAATGAAATCTCTTCATCTTCTCAGTGTATCACTACAATGATAATCTTTCATCATTGGAATGATACGCTTGTATCACTTGAATCATAAAATCGTATCACTTGAATAAAACACTGAAAACACTTGCATCTTTCATCGAATCTATCTATCTTTGTACATCATTAAAATACTAAAAGTTATGCCTATCCAATACGAATTCTACCGCAACCCCAATTCACAGGGTACCAACAAGAAGAGATACCACGCCCGGGTGGTTCCTGCCGGCCGCATCTCGACCGACCGTCTGGCCAAGGAAATCCAGAAAGAATGTACGCTGACCGTAGCGGACGTGAAGTCCGTGCTCATCGCCCTGGCCGACAAGATGAGCGAGCACTTGGGCGAAGGCCGCAAGGTCCATCTGGAAGGCATCGGCTATTTCCAGGTGAACCTCCATTGCAAGGAAGAAGTGCGCACGATGCACGGCGCCCGTTCGGAAAACATCGAGTTCAAGAACGTGTCCTTCCGTGCCGACATCGACCTGAAGAAGAACCTGAAAAGTCAGAAAATCCGCCGTTCGCGCAACAAGCCCCACTCTATGCCGATGACGGAAAAGGAAATCGATGAGAAGCTGACCGAGCACTTCGCCAGCAACCCCATCCTCACCCGCCGCGACTTCGAGTTCCTGTGCCAGCAAGTGAAGTCCACCGCCTGTCGCCTCCTCCGCAAGTTAGTGGAAGCCGGCAAGCTGAAGAACGTCTCCACACCACGGAATCCCGTGTATGTGCCGGACAACGGCCACTATGCCCCGGTGGCAGGAGAATAACAAAGGTGGCAGGACTCCTGCCACCCGTTATCGGCTGATTCATTGGGAGTTGAAGGGTGGTGGCAGGAGTGTATGAGGGTGTGAGGATTTTTGTGTATTGAAGTACCCAAGAAATTATTATAAGTACCCAAGAAACCGCTAACAAGTACCCAAGAACGCATTACAAGAGACTCGCAAGAAACCTTTCACTACAAGAGAGCAATTTGCAACAGCGATAGGCATTACTCCCGATGAGGACATAATTTATGGCATAACAAATTTACCCCCTATCATTCAATCACTCCTAACTTTTTAAGTCGCGAGCGTATTGCACCTCTTTGACGTTCAAAAATTTCAGCAAGTTCCTTTATACTTTTTCCTTCTTTGTATAAAGACATCAAATATTCATCCGCTTCTTTTTCCCATGGAAGATATGCATTTCCCGCTAATTCGGTTTTACGAACTTTCTTAACTGACTTTTCCTTTGTTTCAAGGTTCCAATAATCGATAGCCTTATTAATAGCATCACGAAATTCAATCAATTCCGAACGAGCAATAAATATTTTCTCCCTTCTTCTTTCATTATTCCCTGTATATTTACTTTGCGTGATTTTCAGATAATCTTCTTGCTCATCCTTTTTTATATCAAAGTAAACCTCACCGCTATGACTTGATATCTGAACATTAAACAAATCTCTGTCGTATTTCTTGATTGAAGCTTGTTTGATTGGAAGGATTTCAATATTATCCTTACCCTTAATTTGTTTTTCTATCTTTCCTCCCTCTCTGCAATACCCTATAATTGTCTTATCTGCCAACAACAGGATTACCTCATTTCTGTCATTGGAAGAACACATAACTTCATCATTTATTTGATTGCCCCAAATAGAAAAAATCAACAACCGTTTCTCATTCAGCGCATCCTCAACATCTTTATCCCAACGTTTTGCTACTGCATTAGGCATTACAAGAATTGTCGGAATTTTATATTTCAATAACAAGGTAAAGACCTTTTGTTCCATCTCTGAAAAATTTCCACACAGGATACAATCGATCATAGGATTTAACTGTTTGACCCAGTCAAAAATAACTTTCTCCTGAGATTCAGGAGTCTTTCTCGAACATAGAAAAGCTGTCTTATTGAGCTTAAGGAGTTGGGCATTACCTATTTTTTCTGTTGATGGATTCATAATATTGACTATAAAAGTTGAACGTTTTGAAACAGTATGCAACAAATATACTACAAATTTTAAATACGACGACCTTATTCTCAAAATATTTCATTACTTTTGTCTGATTGAAAGAAGACCCTATGAAAGGACCTGATTACGTATATATATTGTCCAATTCTAATTTTCGTAAAAATTGGGTGAAGACAGGCAAAAGCTCACGTCCTGTGGATGTAGAAGCGAAGAATTGGATATGTGCGACATCAAGAACGAAATACTTCGGGAGCTTATCAAGGAACGAAGTACTTTTCTTATAATGGGAAGGTGTTGGATGAGATTAGGAAAGAAAAAGAACTATAAAATTAACTATATGATGAACTTGAAACAATATGTTGAGGAACTAAATAAACAATATAAGACAGGGATTGCGCGTGAACACTCTTATCGACCTGCACTTAAAGATTATTTGCAAGGTTTACTACCCAATTTAGTCGTAACCAATGAACCCGCACATATTGACTGTGGGGCTCCTGACTATATTATTTCAAGAGAAAAAGATCATCTACCAGTCTTTTTCGTAGAAGCAAAAGATGTCGGAGACTCAGACCTTGACGGTTGCAAAGAAAAAGGACATAAAGAGCAATTTGACCGTTACAAACAAGCTTTAGATTATATTTTATTTACAGACTATCTCGATTTTCATTTATATGAACGTGGTGAATTTATAGACAGTGTTAGAGTCGCTGAAATAAAAGATAATGAGATTGTGATAATACCTAAAACAGAAGAAAAGTTTATTGGTATTATTCAATATTTAGGAAGTTCAGCAATACAAAGTATCGGGTCAGCCACACAACTAGCAAAACTAATGGCTAGTAAAGCTCGACTATTAGCCAACATTATTGAAACGGCAATGAATGATGATACACAATCATATGATAACGATAATCTTCAAGGCCAATATAATGCTTTTAAAGAAGTATTAATACAAGATTTAGAGAAATCTGATTTTGCAGACATCTATGCACAAACTATAGCATATGGTATGTTTGCAGCTAGATTACACGATGAAACTCCACAAGATTTTAGCCGTGAAGAAGCAGCTCGTCTCATACCAAAGACAAATCCTTTCCTTCGTCAGATATTCAACAATTTGGCAGGCAATGACCTTGATGAACGGATTGCGTGGGTTGTAGATGATTTAGTGACAGTATTTCGTGTTACCAATATAGAAAAAGTAATGAAAAACTATAAAAAGAATCGTCGCCATCATGACCCAATGATTCATTTTTATGAAGATTTTCTAACAGAATATAAACCTAAATTGCGCAAGAAAAAAGGTGTTTGGTACACGCCACAAGCAGTCGTTAGTTTCATAGTAAGAGCTGTCGACGAAATATTACAAACTGATTTTAGTTTAGCAGATGGATTGGCTGATTATTCAATGATAGAACGTGAAGTTAGTGTAGAACAAAGTCGGGATAAACGAACTACTGATGGTTTAAAGCATATAAAGAAAAAGTTTCATCGAGTACAGATACTTGATCCAGCTACAGGAACAGGAACATTTTTGGCAGAAGTTGTTAATCAAATTTATGATCGCTATCGTGAAAATCAAGGAATTTGGCAACAATATGTAGAACAACACCTATTACCACGATTGAATGGTTTTGAAATTTTGATGGCTTCGTATGCTGTTGCACATCTCAAACTTGATATGTTACTTCATGAGACAGGATATCTACATAAATCAGAACATCGTTTGCATGTTTATTTAACTAATTCACTTGAAGAAAGCAGCAGTGAACCTCGCACTCTTTTCGCTCAGTGGTTGAGTCGTGAAGCAACTGAAGCAAACATTGTCAAACGAGATTGTCCCGTGATGGTAATGATTGGAAACCCACCATATTCAGTTGCTAGTCAAAACAATGGGAAATGGATTACCCAATTAATATCGACCTATAAATTAGAATTAAATGAGAAAAAAATCAACTTAGATGATGATTATATAAAATTCATTAGACTAGGGCAATCTTATGTAGAAAAAAACGGCTTTGGAATTTTAGCTTTTATTACAAATAATAGTTTTACATTCGGTTTGACTCATCGACAAATGAGAAAAGAACTAATGAAAGCATTTGATAAAATATTTATCCTAAATCTTCATGGGGATCTATATGAAAATATAAGAGATAAGGATGAAAATGTTTTTGATATAACAAAAGGTGTAAGTATCAATATTTTTATAAAATCAAGTAAACGAAAAATAGATTTAGCAGATGTATTCTATTACGATATTGTAGGGAATAGAAGTTATAAATATGATTTTTTGGATAATAATTCTCTACAGTCGATTAAATGGGAAACTCTTAATCCTATAAATCCTTATTATTTCTTTGTACCTAAAGATTTTTCGTCAAGTATAAATTATTCGGGATTTAAAATAGATGAATTGATGCCTCAACATGCTAATGGCATTGTGTCGGGGAAAGATGCGGTAAATATTTGTGATACAGAAGATGCTGCGAATCAACTATTATCTGATCTAATGGTATTATCTAAAGAAGAATTTAGATTAAAATATAAAACGGGAGAAGATACAGATTATTGGAGTGTTGATAAGGCAAAAAAAGATGTTGCGAGTGCTTTAAACAGAAAAGAGTGTATAATTGTAAAAATGTTGTTTAGACCATTTGATAATAAATATATTGTCTATACAGGTAAAAGTAATGGAATTATTCAACGACCTATAAATAATAATTCCAAATATATGTTAAATGATAATATTGGATTAGTAGTTCCAAGACAAACAACCCAAGATTGGCATCATGTTTTTTTATCAAAACAAATGATAGATGGTAATTTAACTTCAAGTGCTAGATTGTATGGTGCTGGTCAATTATTCCCTCTTTATGTTGTAAAAATGCAGGATGGGAAATTAGAACGTATACCTAATTTAAATGAAGATATTGTCAGACAGATAGAACAAAATCTAGGTGAACAAATAATAGTACAGGAAATTTTTGATTACATTTATGCAATATTACATTCTCCAAGTTATCGTGAATGTTACAACGAATTTCTAAAAATAGATTTCCCTCGCATTCCATATCCTACGGATAAAGAAAAATATTATTTTTTGGTGAAAAAAGGAGCAGAACTTCGTTGTTTGCATTTAATGGAAGAAATACCTAACCGGACAGGGGTTGTTTTCCCTATAAGAGGGAATTGTCAGGTCGATTATTGTCAGTGGCATGAGAATCGTGTATATATAAATAATGAGCAATATTTTGATGGAGTTCCTAAAAATGTTTGGAATTTTTATATAGGCAGTTATCAACCAGCTCAAAAGTGGTTAAAAGATAGGAAAGGGAGCACTCTTAGTTTTGAAGATGTACGACACTATAACCGTATAATTTATGTACTACAAAATACTGAACGAATTATGCAAGAAATAGGATAATGATTAACCATATGGCAGGAGATAATAAATGGAAACAAAAACCGCTTCTTCCCAAACAACTAAAAGAAGAAGAAGCTTCATACAAAGCTGTTATTGATTTACAAGAAGCATTAGCAAATGAAAACATTTCTAACATTGCATTAACAGGTCCATTCGGAGCCGGTAAAAGTAGTGTTATATCAACTCTTATAGTCAAAGAAAAAGATAATAAGAGTTTATGTTTTCTTCCCATATCTTTAGCGACGTTAGATGCTATTACTGATAATAACGGAATTGTTGGGAACAATCAGGACAACAAAAAGAATATTGACAATGAAACATTAAATAGGCGTATTGAATATAGTATTTTACAGCAACTTATATATAGAGAAAAAAGTGAGACTTTGCCAAATAGTCGATTAAAACGAATACCATATATATCTAAAAATACGATAATAAAAATAGCTAAATGCATTATTACATTTGTCATATGTTTTTGTATTGTATTCGAACCTAAATGGTTTAAAATTGAATTCCTATATCGTATTTTCAATTGGGGATATTGGATTAATGGTATATGTGATACTGCTGCATTATGTATAATGATATATATGCTTTATCAATCTCTCATTTTCATCATCAAAAAATACAGTAACGTAAAGTTGAATCATCTAAAAGTTGCTGGTAGTGAAATTCAAATTAAAGATGAAAATTCTATATTCAACCATCATTTGGATGAAATCTTATATTTCTTCCAATGTACATCTTACAATGTGGTCATCATTGAAGATCTTGATAGATTTAACACAACTGACATTTTTCTTAAATTAAGAGAATTAAATTATTTACTTAACCATTCGAAAATAGTTGGTCGTAGTATTAAATTTATATATGCAATAAAGGATGATATGTTTACAGATTCATCAAGGACAAAATTCTTTGATTATATAACGACTGTTATCCCTGTTATATCACCATATAATTCTAAAGATATTCTTCGAAACACTCTTATTGAACTTGGACATAGCGATGAAGTGAATGATAAAACAATAAAGGAAGTTGCATTTTTTATAGATGATATGCGTTTGCTACAAAATATAGCCAATGAATACCATCAATATCGTCTTCGTTTAGGATGTGGTGACAATCATAAAATAGACAATAATAAATTGTTAGCTATGATTGTATATAAGAACTATTATCCGCACGAGTTTTCATTGCTACAAAAACGAGATGGAGAGATTTATTCAGTTTTAAATCAAGCGCAAAAAAGAGAATTTCAAAATCTCGTTATGACAAAATTTTTAATTGAGAAAAAACAAACGATTCAAAAGAAAATAGAAATCTTTAAAGCTACGAAACATTTAAAAGAAAAAGAACTTAGAATGATCTATGTGATGGCATATGTTTCTAAAATGAATAATGGAACTCATTCTATATATGAAAATAATATTGCTAAAAACTTATCTTATTTTTGGGAAACAGAAGAAGCTTTCAACTTTCTAAAATCACAACAACATATAAAATATAGATATGGTTCATCATATGGTACTATAAATATCCTTTTCTCTGAAGTGGAAAGCTTTGTAGATTCTACCATTACATATCAAGAACGTATCGATACACTTATATTAGGAGAAGAAAATATAAAAAAAGAAGAAAACGATATTTTATTGGAAGAATCTCAAATATATTCTTATCCTATTTATAAGCTTCTTGCCAATTATGAACTTTATAACGAAGAATGTTATAAACAACTTAAATTATCGGATATGGCTGACAGATTCATTCGGATTGGTTTAATTGCGGAGGATTATTATGATTATATATCCTATTTTTATCAAGGAATGATTTCTGCCAATGACCATAACCTTATACTTGATATGAAACTTGACAGAAAGCCTGATTACAGAATTCATATTGATAATGTTAAAACTTTCCTTGACGAGATACCTGACGATGTTTTTTTAACTCAAAGTATCTACAATATTGATTTACTCGATTATTTAACCAAGCATAAAGAGGAGGAAGAAAAACGTTACAATCTATTTTTGCACCAACTTTCAAATGACTTGTCATTTGATTTTATATCCTCTTATTATCAAGAGGGAGAAGAAACTAAAACATTATTAACATCTTATGTTCATCTGAATCCACAGAAACTTTGGAGAAATATCTTCAAGAAATCCAACAATGAAAATCTAATGTTAGAGATTTGGTTCAGATTCTGTTCTTTAGAACACATAAAAGAGCAACAAACCAAATGGATAACTTCGCATTTTGAATTTATGTCTTCGATATATTCTAAACTTCAGAATGAAATAAAGGATTATCTTGTTACTAATATTAAATATGATAGATTAACAGAGAACACAATAGAAATGCTTGATTCCGTTGTTAAGAATAATTGTTATGCCGTATCAAAAGACAATATGCCAATCATTGTAAAATACAAAAATGCATATAATAATATTAACCTATTAAATATTGATGAACAATCATTAGCAATTCAAATGGAATTGTTAAATCCTATATGGAAAAACATTTCATCATATTTTATAAATATGGATAATGCTATAGATAATAATTTGTGGAATTTCATTGAGAACAATGCAAGTAAAATCGGATTTCACATGTATGATGGTAATTCTGATATAAAAACATTATTATTTGAGCTATTGATGGGTAGTAATAAATTAACTTTTGATGCCTATCAATATATAAGTTGCTCTTTTGAAGACACTAAACTTAGCTTAAACAATGATATTAAATCGCTTGAAGAAGAAAGATTCTGTTGGCTAATAAAAAATGGTCATATTGAATATTCTGATGATAACATTTCATTTATCAACACTTTATCTTCAGATAAAATTAAATATGAATATATTATTCACAATAAGTCTCATTTTGTTGATGATGTTGATGAATATATATATAATGAAAATCTTGCTTTATTACTTTTAGAGACTTCCGAGTTGACACATAAAGAAAAAGCGTTACTTCTAACTCGACTTAACACTTCGAACATAACGATGACTGTATCTTTAGCTAACGCTATTTGTGATTTATTACGAATAGAAGCCGTTGAATGGGATTACACATTATTAAAAAAAGCACTAAAACAAGCAACGAATAAAGAAAACGTGTTGCGAATTGTAATATTAACCATTGGTAATAATAAAAATAATCATACCATTATTACAGAATTATTACAATTAATGCCTGAAACATATTCTAAAATTACAGAAAATGGGAAACGTCCAATAATCAATATAACGGAACTTAATAAGTTATTATTAGATACTCTAATAGAAAGCAATTACATATCATCTTATTCGGAAGAAGAAAAAAAAGGATATAGAATAAATACCAAACAAAAGAATTAAATATAATTTACTTTTAATTACCATAAATATAGATTATAATTTAATATGACCATACAAGAAATACAAACCCGCAAGGAAGACCAAATATTTGATTGCAAAAGCATTCAAATAGAACCGAAAGCGTTGACAATACCCATCGTTGCATTCTTGAGTGAGTTAAAAGAAGTTTTTACCGTTTAAGCACTAAATTATGAATAAATTATCTATTAAAGGAAATGAGGCCTTAACCAAGGATGAACATCTTTTTGCAGAAGAACTCAAAAAGATTGTGCAGGTTAATCTCAAGAGAGTATATTCTGCCATCAATTACGGACAGGTATATACCAATTGGTACATAGGTAGACGTATTGTTGAACAGGAACAAAAAGGCGAGAACCGTGCAGAATATGGTAAAAGAGTTGCAGTTATTGCTTCTGAAATTTTAACGAATGAATATGGCCAAGGGTACTCGCTGACAAATATCAAGAATTTCAGACGATTCTACATTGAATTTCAAGACTATACAATTGGTCAGACGCTGTCTGACCAATCTGAAAAAACACATTCAATCGCTTCTATTGCAACTGTCATTGAAAAAAGTCAGACACCGTCTGACCAATTTGCAAATTCACTGGAATTACTCCCTTGGTCTCATTATGAGCGATTGATGAGGGTTCCGGAAAAGGCAGCAAGAGATTGGTATATGCATGAAGCTGCTAAAGAAATGTGGAGTTTCCGGACACTCAATCGTAATATCAACACTCAATATTACGAACGAATGTTGCTATCTCAAATGTCTCCTGAGGTGCGTGCTGAGATGCAACAGAAAACAGCATGCTATCAGCGTGATAAGTTTGAGATGATAAAGAATCCTGCTGTCCTGGAATTTATTGGAATTGAAAGCAATAAAGGCTATACAGAGAGCAAGATAGAACAAGGTATCATTGACAATATGGAACATTTCTTGCTGGAAATGGGTAAAGGTTTTGCTCTTGTCGCTCGTCAACAACTAATCAGAACGCCTCTTGAAAACTATTATGTCGATTTGGTTTTCTACAATTATATACTTAAATGTTTCTGTTTAATTGACATCAAACTGAATAAAGTTACTTATCAGGATGTAGGGCAAATGGATATGTACGTTAAGATGTACGATGAATTACGTAGAGGTAAAGACGATAATCCTACCATTGGAATTGTTCTATGCTCTGAAACAGACGAAAACATTGCACGTTATTCTGTATTGAAAGGCAATGAGCAATTATTCGCCACCAAGTATAAATTAGTTCTCCCGACACCATTAGAATTGCAGGACGAGATTTCCCGTCAAGCTGCATTGATAAGACTTCAACTGGAGGATGAAAAATGAAACGATTTGGAGGATATTTATAACAAGCAGATATTAAGAATCATATAGGAGAAATTGAAATGAGTATGAACCCACGATTGGTAATGAATCATTTGCAATACGAATTTGGCTTAATTCCGTCGAAAATCGTAAAGGAAAACAAAGGCTTATGGACTATCTTTCATTTCGGAAAAAGAATATGCTGACACTACCCAGAAAACTACCCAGAAAACTACCCAGAAACTATCCAGAAAACAAGAAAAGATATTGTTATATCTCAAGAATAACCCTAAAGCTTCCCGCAAAGACCTTACAGATAATATTATAGATTTAACAGAAGACGGAGTAAAATATAATCTCAAGCGTTTAAAAGAGTTTGGATTAATCCGTCGAGTAGGTCCTGACAAAGGCGGTTTCTGGGAAATAATAGAACAATAATATGGAACAAACAAACCGAATCCGAAAAATGGAACAGTTGTTCGACCTTGCAAAGGAAGCAATGGAAGAACCTACGATGAGCCTTGAAACATACGAAAAGGCACAAGAGGCCATTGCTGTCCTTTCCGAATATTATGGGAGCAAGGAATGGAAGCAGGACTATGCCGACGATGAAGCGGGCCTGCTCCCAAAGGACTTGAAACGTGGCGTGCTATCCGAAGACGGGTTATGGAATCTTCTCTCCGACTGGCAGGAAGCGAAGACACGGACAATCACTCATAAATAGTCGCCACGATACAGCGTTCGCCTCCGTAATCGCGGAACTCGCAAAGGTAGATGCCTTGCCAAGTGCCTAAGTTCAACCGGCCATTGGTGATGGGGATGGTAAGGCTCACGCCGAAAAGGGAACATTTGGCATGGGCAGGCATATCGTCCAGACCTTCCATCGTATGGTTGTAATAGGGTTCGTTTTCCTTGACCAAGCGATTCATAATTTGATTCAAGTCGCCACGCACATCGGGGTCGGCATTCTCGTTGATGGAGAGCGCACAAGAGGTGTGTTGCACAAAAAGGTGGAGCAATCCTGCCTGAGGCAACGGGCGGGGCAAATGCCCCAACACTTCCGAAGTGACCAGATGGCAACCTCTTCGTTTGGCGGACAAATGAAATGTAACTTGCTTTATCATACTGTTTTACCTTATATCGTTTATCAATCTCGTTACTTCCGATACTGCTTGGTCACCACCGCATATCCACACCGACGACAAAGCGGTTCGGTAGCGATATGGCGGGTGAACCCATCGTAAAGAGCTTTGGCACGTGGAGAGGCAAGAATCTCATCAAGCGATTGCTCGAACAGATTGCCCAACGTGATGTCGCCCGCGTGGTCGAGACAACACGGAACGACACTACCATCCACCAATACGCCTATCTGATTACGAAGGGCATAACAGAAGACGTCCTTTTCCTCGAACTCCGAATGGTCGGCATCGGGCCACTCGAACATATGGTCGTACTCGATGTACAGATTCTCCGACAGCTTCCAACCATCATGCCGAACTGTCCACGGACGAGGCTGATATTGAGCTATCAACTCATGAATGAAATCATTGGCTGTATCGTATCCGCCTTGATTCCACAGACGAAGGACAATGAGAACACCCTTCGATGCAGCCTCCTGAGCAAAGGTCATCACTTCACGGATATACTCTTCAGGATGCTCCTTGCCATTGCCTTCCTGCGAATGGAGGGAAATCTGTATCTTGTGGGGACGGGCATCGATGACCTCCTGCCCTTTCGACAAGAGTGTGCCATTGGTAGTCAGCACGGGTACAAATCCTTTCTGACGGGCCATCTTGATAAAGTCCGACAACAGAGGATGAAGGAAAGGCTCACCCATCAGATGAAAATACAGGAACCTGACTTGGTTCTGAAGCCGGTCGGTGAGTCGGTCAAATTCATCCAAGGTCAAACGATGCTTGGCTCTGTCCGTCTTCGGGCAGAACTTGCAATCGAGGTTGCAGATGTTGGTTATTTCAAGATAGCAGCGGGTTATCATAACGTCGTCTCGTAAGTTTCGCCATTGACCAACACTTTCACCCGCTGACGTTGGGAGGAACGGAGCTTCCAATCGGTCACCTTTCCGTCTTTCCAGCACATATCGACTTCGATGTTTCCTCTTGCTTTCAACCCGTATGCCGAACCTTCCTTCCAAGCTTCGGTAGGCGCCGGAAGAAGCTCGATGATGCCATCGTGCGACTGGATGAGCATTTCGAGCATAGCGGCAGCTATCCCGTAGTTTCCATCTATCTGCAAAGGGATGCGATGGCTGGCAAAAAGATTGTCGAGCATATTATGAGTTATCAACCCTTCTATCATATCGTGTGCCAACTCGCCTTCGTGAAGACGTGCCCACAACAAGCTTCGCCAAGTCCACGCCCAAGAACGTCGGCTGTCACCCGTGTTCTTTCTGAACAACAGGGACTTGCGGGCGGCCTCGGCCAACTCCGGCGTTTTCTTCAAGCCGATGCCTTTGCCCGGGAAGACCGCAAACAGATGGGAAGTATGACGATGATCGGTCTCCGGTGAACGGTCAATCATCCATTCCATCAAATTGCCCATCTTGCCGATTTGTGACGGAAGCATACGCTGGCGGATTTGTTTCAGATGCGCAATCCATTCCTGATCGACATCCAAGATTTCGGATGCACGGATGGTGTTGTCGAACAACTCACTCACGATTTGCTGGTCGTGTGCCACACCGTCTTCTCCACGAGGACCATGCTCAGGCGACCATCCGTTAGGGACAACCAACGTGCCTTCTTCGATATGCGCCAATTCCGGATATCGGGTAACATCCACCGGCTCGTAATCCGATTCAAAACCTTCCCCACCCTTGCCCAAGGGCTTGAGTTGGCTTTCCCAATAGTGACACAATTCCTTCATCATAGGGTATGCCTGACGATGCAGATAAGCGGTATCGTTGGTGAAAGCGAAATGTTCCCACAAGTGCAATCCATACCAAGCGGAACCGGGAAGATTGACTTGCCATCCACCCGCACCGAAGGGATTGTGCGAGGTATAGACCACCCATCCATCCTTCACCCTTTCGGCATCTTCGCCTATCGCCTGCAGATACTCACGGGTGTTCTGACGGAAAGGTTCACGCATCGCCTCCAGATAATCCAACATAGAAAGATGGCATTCGCTGAGATTGCCAACCTCTGGTAACCAATAGACCATCTGGAAGTTGATGTTGCTATGATAGTCGTTTCCCCAAGGCGCGTTGACCATACCATTCCAAATGCCTTGAAGACCGGCAGGAAGGTTTCCCGGACGGGAAGTGTTGATCATCAGATAACGGCCGAAGTTGAAAAGCGTCTCTTCCAATCCCGGGTCTTCGGGATTTTCCCGATAAGCTTCCAAGCGTTGAAACGTCGGCAGGTTTTGAAGCAAACGTGAAGACGTTCCCAATGAAACGCGCTGGCGATTGTATAATTTGCCATAGTCTTCGGTATGACGATACAGAAGCTCCGCAAACGAAAGGTCCTTGACTTTATCCAATCTCCGGTCTATCCTACTTTCAGGTGATTCGCCACGGAAACCTTTCGAGAAATCCATCTCGTAATTGGTTTCAATGGCCAATAGAATGGTACAGGAATCGGCTCCTTCCAATGACAGGTGTTTCTCTCCTTCCTTCAATGTGCCTCCTTGAAAACGCACGATTGCCTGAGCGACACACTTCATTCCATTCTTTAACGGACATACCAAGCGGAGCGTATTTCCTTCCACAAAAACGCCATCCGATTCTCGTTGGGTGGAAAAAAGAATCTTTCCGTTCAATCCCGACGGTTTATCGGCCTTATAATGCAGCACCATCACTTGGTCGGGATAGCTACAGAAGGCCTTGCTTTCCACCAATGTTCCTTCCCGTTGTCCATAAGAAGCCACGCATCCCTCGTCCAGACGGATTTCGCGAATGAAAGAAGACTCCGCAACGGGTGAGCCAAAATCGACCATCAAGTCGCCTACGGGCTGATAGCCACCAAATTCATCATCCGTAGCCTCGGGACCTTGTTCGCGATTGAAACTCTTGTCGCCTTTTCCGTTGATGATTCCCGCATTCAATCCTCCCGACCAAAAGGAGACCTCATTCAAGGCATAACGGTCACGTCCGCTTCCGTGAAAGACCGATGCCGCAATGCGTCCGTTGCCTATAGGATAAGGTTCACTTTCCCAAAGACGGACCGGATTGGGATATTTACCACGGGTCAGGCTATCGGTTTCTTCATTCAAATAATTGTAGCCTTCACCCTCCAGCCATCGCTTTACGTCAGACGACGGATGTAACACACGGGGAAGTTCGGGTGCAGATTCACCTTCCCAAACGCCATCATAAACATCTGACGTCAATCCAAATTCATTCTGATTTTTAAACACTTGCGTATAAGCTGGCTGATTCGACCATACACGTTGGTTGTTACTCTCCTCATCAACAGAAGAGCAGGACACTATCCATACGGACAAGAACATCCATACCGGAAATAAACATTTCTTTATCATAGATTCAATTTGATGAAAACCGACAATCGTTTTATTGCTCAAATTTATACCAAAAAACTCAAATAAAGAAATATCAGAGACAAAAAAAATAGTCAGGCATCGGATATTGCTATCTGATGCCTGACTTTCAGTGATCCGCTTGGGGCTCGAACCCAAGACCCCAACATTAAAAGTGTTGTGCTCTACCTGCTGAGCTAGCGAATCAAACCTTTTTGTGCATTCTTCCGAATTGCGGTGCAAAGGTAAGCATTATTTTGGAATCTGCAAAATAATCAAGGAAGAAAATATTCTTTTTAGTGCTTTTTATCTTCAAACAAGCCTTTACCCGAAGAGTTGTTAAGCCATACAGGAACCTATAAACCTTTTCAGAAAATATCCGTTGGATATAGATTGATTAAAATTCTGAGATATGAAATGGGAAGAGAAACTGAAATGCAACTTAGACCTTCTGAAAGGAGGACGTTACGAAGAGATATACCGAATGTGTATGAACGCCTATCTGGAAGGGCGCGTGGAGGAACGGAAAAAGGCACTGGAAGCTCATCGACTCCGATGTTGTAAGCTTTTCGGGAACCGGTGTATGGACTTTCATCTGTTCAGGAAGCCGAAAAGCGGATTGTGCGACGGAAACTGCTTATACATCAGAAGATTTGAATCAGAACTTTATCGGCTGGACAATTGATAAAGAATGGGTATTTGAGTTAAAGAATCACACAAAGATAAACCAACCTCCCAACTTCGTGTTATGAACCCCAAAGATGTACATCGGAAAGTATAAACCTGAATATTAACTATATAAAGAATACGAATATGTTTTATCATATAAAGGAACTTCAATTCAACGCACGGGTCTCGAAACCCGACCCTCGATTTGCCCGAGTGCTGCTGGAGGCATTCGGTGGCGCCAATGGCGAGCTAAAATCGGCTTTGCAATATTTCGTACAGGCATTTGCTTGCCACAACCCTCATCCCGACAAGTATGATATGCTGATGGACATTGCCACCGAAGAGTTGGCTCATCTGGAAATCGTGGGTGCTACCATCCAAATGTTGCTCGGTCCTGTGGGCGGCAAGTTGAAGGAAGCGGCAGACAATATGGAAATCAATCTCGTAATGCAAGGCAAGGCAACCAAGGAAGACTTCATCCATCAGGCTTTGAAGAATCCGCAATTCGTGGTATGCTCCGGCGGAAGCCCGATGTACACAGACAGCAACGGCAACCCTTTTACGGCAGCATACATCTCGGCTAATGGAGACTTGACCGTGGACCTCCGATCGAATATGGCGGGCGAAGCACGTGCCAAGATTGGATACGAAAGCCTTCTCCCGCTCACCGACGACCCGCTCGTGAAAGAAACCCTCCACTTCCTGATGGCACGCGAAGTGACTCACTACCAACAATTCGAGGCGGCATTGGAGACTATCCAACCAAACTTCCCTCCTGCCATCCTCCAGTCTTCTCCGAAATACAGCAATCTTTACTTCAATATGTCGAAGGGGGACGATGCCCGTGGCCCTTGGAATGAAGGTCCCAGCTCACAATTAGGCGAGGAATGGCAATACATCGAATGCCCGAAAGATGAAGTGCGACGCACCAACGGCTTGGTGAACCGGGAACCTAAGGGCACTTACCGCACGGAAGAGGGCATCCGGAAAATTGAGAAGAAGCTGGCCAAGGAACGAAGCGAGGAAATCTTCTCCACCACACCAAAAGAAAATATGTGCTGGTGCAAGTACGACAACAAGAAATGCAACAAGAAGTAACAATCTTGCTTGCGATTATTCAATAACAAAAAAGTCCCGAAGTAATGTTACCTCGGGACTTTCTGCGGTATGGACGGGACTCGAACCCGCGACCCCCTGCGTGACAGGCAGGTATTCTAACCAGCTGAACTACCACACCATTGTTTGAATGCTTTCGTTCTCGATTGCGGATGCAAAGGTACGACTTATTTTTGAATCTGCAAGCGTTTGGATGAAAAATTTTCAAAAAAAGTAACGATTAGGGGTGATTATGCCCTATTAACCCGTTTGTCATTCTTCGCTTCGCTCTGAATGACACATTACTTTGTCACAAATTTCATCTTTTATTGAAACTTCTTGCAAGAAATTGTGCTTCATTGGCATTAATTCGTTATTTTTGCGCACTCAAAAGGAAAACGGATGAATATAGCGATTGTAAAATATAATGCAGGCAACATCTATTCGGTGGATTATGCCTTGAAAAGATTGGGCGTGGAAGCGGTCATCACTTCGGACAAAGAAACGCTGATGAAGGCCGACAAGGTCATCTTCCCCGGTGTGGGCGAAGCGGAAACGACGATGAATTTCCTCCGCGAAGAGAAATTGGATTCCCTGATAAAGGATTTGAAGCAACCCGTCTTAGGCATTTGCCTGGGTATGCAACTGATGTGCCGACATTCGGAAGAGGGCGATGCGGATTGCCTCGGCATCTTCGACATCGATGTGAAGAAGTTCCAACCGATGCGCCACGAAGACAAGGTGCCACATATGGGATGGAATACATTGACCGACACCCGAAGTAATCTGTTCAAGGGATTCGACAAGGAAGAGTTCGTCTATTTCGTACATAGCTTCTATGTGCCATTGAACGAATTTACCGCGGCAACCACGGATTACATCCTCCCCTACAGCTCGGCCTTGCACAAGGACAACTTCTATGCCACGCAGTTCCATCCGGAAAAGAGCGGCAAGGTAGGCGAACGGATTTTGCGGAACTTCATCGAGCTATAATATAATAAGGAGAGAGTGAATATGATTGAACTGATTCCCGCCATCGACATCATCGACGGAAAGTGCGTCCGTCTGTCGCAAGGCGATTACGATACAAAAAAGGTCTATAACGAAAACCCGTTGGAAGTGGCCAAGGAATTCGAGGCAAATGGCGTGCGACGTCTGCACGTAGTGGATTTGGACGGTGCGAAGTCGAGCCACGTCGTGAACTACAAGGTGCTCGATGCCATTGCCGGACATACCTCGCTCATCATCGATTTCGGCGGGGGCATCAAGACGGACGAAGACTTGGTCATCGCCTTCGAAAACGGGGCGCAGATGGTGACTTTGGGAAGCGTAGCCGTGAAGCAACCGGAACTTTTCAAGAAATGGTTGCACCAATACGGAGCTGAAAGAATCATCCTGGGAGCCGACGTAAA
>JAFQBF010000172.1 GCA_017416735.1 Bacteroidaceae bacterium
GCTCTCTGTGTGGGTCCGAAGATTGACTATGTAGCCGTTCAGACTTACAATAGCTACTCAGGCGAAAAGATGACCGTGGTATTGGCCAAGGCCCTCTTGAACATGCACTTCAACCCGAAGGCTGCTGACCTCGCACTCGAAGACTACAAGCCGGGCGACAAGCTCGTTCCGTTCAAGGTGGTAGGCGAGTACAAGGGTACTGACCTCGTGGGCATGGAATACGAACAACTCCTCCCATGGGTGAAGCCGGTGAGCGTAGATGAAGAAGGCCAATGGCACGATGCATCGGCTCAGGCATTCCGTGTGATTCCGGGTGACTATGTAACGACCGAAGACGGTACAGGTATCGTACACATCGCTCCGACATTCGGTGCGGACGACGCCTTTGTAGCGAAAGCTGCCGGCATCCCGGCCTTGTTCATGATCAACAAGAAGGGCGAAACCCGTCCGATGGTGGACTTGACCGGTAAGTTCTACCTCATGGAAGAACTCGACGAAGAATTCTTGAACACTTGCGTAAACAAGGAACTTTATAAGAACTACGAAGGACGTTGGGTGAAGAACGCCTACGACCCTCAGTTCACCGTGAATGGCAAGTACGACGAAAAGGCTGCTCAGCAGGCCGAATCGCTCGACGTGTTCATCTGCATCAACATGAAGGGCGAAAACAAGGCCTTCAAGATTGAAAAGCATGTGCACAACTATCCGCATTGCTGGCGTACCGACAAGCCGGTGTTGTACTATCCGCTCGACTCTTGGTTCATCCGCTCTACTGCTGCTAAGGAACGTATGATGGAACTCAACAAGACCATCAACTGGAAGCCGGAATCAACCGGTACAGGACGTTTCGGCAAGTGGCTCGAAAACTTGAACGACTGGAACCTCTCGCGTTCACGTTATTGGGGTACTCCGCTTCCTATCTGGCGTAGCGAAGAAGGCGAAGAAATCTGCATCGGTTCGGTGGAAGAACTCTATAACGAAATTGAAAAGGCCATCGAAGCCGGTTTCATGACCTCAAATCCGTACAAGGAAATGGGCTTCGAACCGGGTGTATATAATAAGGAGAACTACGACAAGATTGACCTCCACCGTCCGTACGTGGATGACATTACCCTCGTATCTGCATCGGGCAAGCCGATGAAGCGTGAACTCGACTTGATTGACGTATGGTTCGACTCGGGTGCCATGCCTTATGCCCAGCTCCACTATCCGTTCGAAAACAAGGAAATCGTGGATAACCGTACATACTATCCGGCCGACTTCATCGCCGAAGGTGTGGACCAGACTCGTGGTTGGTTCTTTACTCTCCATGCCATCGCAACCATGGTATTCGATAGCATCTCTTACAAGAACGTGATTTCGAACGGTCTCGTGCTCGACAAGAACGGTAACAAGATGTCGAAGCGTCTCGGCAATGCCGTTGACCCGTTCGGTGCCATCGAACAATACGGTTCTGACCCATTGCGTTGGTACATGATTACAAACGCATCGCCATGGGACAACTTGAAGTTCGACGTGGAAGGCGTGATGGAAGTAACCCGCAAGTTCTTCGGTACCCTCCACAATACGTATAAGTTCTTCGCTCCGTATGCCAACCTCGACGGATTTACATACGCCGAAGCCGAAGTACCGGTGAACGAACGTCCGGAAATCGACCGTTGGATTCTTTCGGAACTCAACTCGTTGATTAAGGAAGTGGATGCTTGCTATGCCGACTATGAACCGACCAAGGCAGGTCGTCTCATCAACGACTTCGTGAACGATAACCTCTCTAACTGGTATGTTCGTCTTTGCCGTAAGCGTTTCTGGGGTACAGGTTATTCACAAGACAAGTTGGCTGCTTATCAGACATTGTACCTCTGCTTGGAAACCGTGGCCAAGTTGATGGCTCCGATTTCTCCGTTCTATGCCGACATGATGTACATGAACTTGGTATCAGCTACCGGACGTGACAACGTGGTGTCCGTACACCTCGCCAAGTTCCCGGTATGCGACGAAAGCATCATCGACAAGGAACTCGAAAGCCGCATGGAAATGGCTCAGAAGGTATCGTCTATGGGCTTGGCTCTCCGTAAGAAAATCAACATCATCGTAAAGCAACCGTTGCAGAAGTTGATGATTCCGGTAGATGCCATCACCAAGGAACGCTTGGAAGCCGTGAAGTCGCTCATCATGAACGAAGTGAACATCAAGGAAATCGACTTCGTGGAAGGTGCATCGGACATCCTCGTGAAGAAGGTGAAGTGTAACTTCAAGATTATGGGTAAGAAGTTCGGTCCACTCATGAAGCAAGTAGCTGCTGCTGTGGCCAACCTCGACCAGGCTCAAATCGGTGAACTCGAAGCCAACGGCAAGCTCACCCTTGACCTGAACGGTACACCGGCCGAAATCGAAGCCGGCGAAGTGGAAATCTTCAGCGAAGACATCCCGGGTTGGGTAGTGGCCAACGAAGGTACGCTGACCGTAGCTATGGACACCGTAGTGACCGACGAACTCCGTCGCGAAGGTATCGCCCGCGAATTGGTAAGCAAGATTCAGAACATCCGTAAGGGTAGCGGTTTCGAGATTACGGACAAGATTAACGTGACGGTTGCTAAAAATGATAGCACAAATGATGCTATTAATGAATATAATGCTTATATTTGCAACCAAGTGTTGGCAAACTCATTGCAGATTGTCGATGAAGTGGCCGATGCGACAACTTTGGAATTCGACGGATTTACACTCGATGTAAATGTCGTGAAAGCATAACCTGAAATACACTAATAATTAACCTAATTAATACCTAAATGTTATGGCAGAAAAGACAAGATACACTGATGCGGAATTGGAAGAATTTCGTGCCATTATCATGGAAAAACTCGAATTGGCCCAACGCGATTATGATAGACTGAAACAAAGTATCATGAACAAGGATGGCAACGATGTGGACGATACTTCTCCAACCTATAAAGTGTTGGAAGAAGGTGCCAATACGCTTTCAAAGGAAGAAACAACCCGTTTGGCTGCTCGCCAGATGAAGTTCATCCAAAGCTTGCAAGCTGCATTGGTACGCATTGAAAACAAGACTTATGGAATTTGTCGTGAAACTGGTAAGTTAATTCCAGCAGGCAGACTCCGTGCCGTTCCTCATGCTACACTTTGTATCGAAGCGAAGCAGGCAGGAAAGAAGTAATGAATTAGACCGGGTGTGTCATCATTTTAGGCACGTATTACACGGATTTCACGGATAAGTTTATGGTTGACATACACTAAAACCGTGTTAATCCGTGTAATCCGTGCCCAAAAAATGAATGCATTTCGGGCATACCCCCTTTAAAACAAAACTGAATGAAGAAATTTCTCACGAAAGGAACACTCTCGGCTTTCATCGTGATAGCCGTACTCATCATCGACCAGATTATCAAGATTTGGGTGAAGACCAATATGTATTGGCACGAAAGCATCAAAATCACCGACTGGTTCTACATCTACTTCACCGAAAACAACGGTATGGCATTCGGCATGGAAATATTCAACAAGTTCTTCCTCACCGGGTTCCGTATCATTGCCGCCATCGCCATCACCTGGCTCTTGGTGCAATACATCAAGAAGAACTACAAGACCGGATTCCTGGTTTGTGTGTCCTTGATTTTGGCCGGTGCAGTGGGGAACATCATTGATTGTGTTCTTTATGGAGAGATTTTCAGCGAAAGTACGCATAGTTCCATCGCTACTTTCGTACCCTTAGGTGAAGGCTATTCGGATTGGTTCTACGGCAAGGTGGTGGATATGTTCTACTTCCCCTTGATTGAAACCAATTGGCCCGAGTGGATGCCTTTCGTAGGAGGGGAGCATTTCATCTTCTTCAGTCCGATTTTCAACTTTGCCGATGCGGCCATCAGTTGCGGTATCATCGCTTTGATTCTTTTTTATGGCAAGTATCTGGGTGAGATTATGGAACATACTAAAAAAGAAGAAAAATGAAAGTTCATTGGGTCTTCATCGGGTTATTGGTTCTTTTGACCGGTTGTGGCAAACAGATACCAAGTGAAATCATTCAGCCACGTGAAATGGAAAATCTGTTGTATGATTATCATATAGCTTTAGGTATGTCCAATCACTTGAAGAGTCCGGAAAAGGTAGCTTATAAGAATTATGTATTCCAGAAGCATCAAGTAACGGAAGCATTGTTTGATTCTTCCATGGTGTGGTACACTCGCGAGGCACAAGAACTTTCGGCCATTTATGATAATTTGGACAAGCGTTTCAGACGGGAACATTCGCATACCGAAAAGTTGATTGCAAATCGTGGGGACGAGACGAACATAACGACTTCTTATGGAGATACCGTTGATATTTGGCGTGAGGCAGGCATTTATTGGATGACCGAAGCACCTCTGATGAGACGTGTCTCGTTTGAATTCAAGACCGATTCCAATTTCCATCCGAAGGATGCTTATCTGTGGAATATGGACTTTCATTTCTTTGAGGATGGTGAGGTCGTGATGGGGCTTAATGTGGTTTTTGAGAATGATTCGGTAATGGGTGAAGTGAAGCATGTAGCTCAATCGGGTAAGCAATCCATCTACTTGTCCACCGATTCCACTTATCGCATGAAGTCGATGAACGGGTTCATTTATGTACCTCAGGACTCTGTACAAGATCCTCACGTGTTGATTCGTAACATCTCGTTGACCCGTTATCATCGGAATGAGCCGGACTCATTGTCTATGGAAGCTACCCAAAAATAATGAAAAAATTTGCATGTAACCGGTTGTATGTCTCCTACAACCGGTATGTATCACAGTCGGTCGTAAGCATCGATGAAGAAGGAAAGGTGAGCGGTTATTCGTCTTTGGTTGAAGAAACCGCATCTACCGAATGGATAGGAGGGGTAATCTTCTTGTCGGATAAGGAGCGTCTTGCATCGTCCTCCGGTTTCAAGGCTTTGGCGCAAGAAATCACGGAGGGAGGATGTGCGACTTATGCGTGGCATATCTCGAATTTCGATTTCCAACAAGAAGAATTGACTTCGGATAGCATTATTCGCCGTTTGTAGCTTTCCGTCTGAATTCCGCGCAGATAATTCCCGTGGCCATTGCTACGTTCAGGGATTCGGACGTTTCTCTTTGAGGAGGATAGTTGGGTATGTAGAGCCGCTTGTTCACTAACTTCTCCACTTCTGTGCCGATTCCGTTCCCTTCGTTTCCCATCACAATCAGTCCGTGTTTGCATAACTCTTCCCCGTACATGTTTTTCCCGTCCAGAAAAGTACCGTACACGGGTACATTATCCAAGGATGCAATCAGGGAGGGAAGATGGCAATAATGAAGCTTGACACGTGCCAAGGCGCCCATGGTAGCTTGTATCGTTTTGGGATTATAAACATCTACCGTACCTTGTGAACAGAAGATATGCTCGATTCCGAACCAATCGGCCACACGGATGATGGTACCCAAGTTTCCGGGGTCTTGTACATCATCCAAGGCGAGACATAAGGAGTGGGTCAAGACATCCTTGTCCATCGGATAATCCGGTTGGCTGAATACCGCGAGTACCTCTTGAGGGGCTTTCTGCAAACTGGCACGGGTAAGCTCTTCTTGGGTGACTTCGATGATTTCATTGGCTCTAACGGATGGATGGGTCTCTATCCACGAGCGGGTAGCCAACAATAACCGGCATTCGAAATGTCCCAACAAATCGCCTACCAACTTATGCCCTTCGGCTACGAAGGCACGTTCTTCCTTACGGTTCTTTTTCAATTCCAAAGAACGGATATACTTGATTTTATTTTTACTCAACATGGATTCTTTACAAGAAAGTTCAAATTTTACGGCAAAGCTAAAAAGATATTTTCAAAATATGCTATATTTGCAGATAATTTTGTGAAGTATCTTGTCTATATGGAGAAAAACATTCGAATTTACATATATATATTGGCCGTAACGATACTCTGTTCGTGTTCCGTACAAAAATTCATCCCCGAAGGTGAATATTTGTTGGATGAGGTGAATATCGAATCGGACACCAAGGAAGTACACCCTTCTTTGTTCACAACCTATATCCGTCAGAATCCGAATGCCAAGTGGTTCAATTTGGTAAGGGTGCCGATGAGTATCTATTGTCTTTCCGGACAAGATTCCACCAAATCCTTCAATCGCTTCTTGCGCAAGTTAGGGGATGCACCGGTCATCTACGACCCCATCATTTCCAAGAAGTCGCAACAAGAAATCGAAAAGGCCGTCCGGAATATGGGTTATATGAGAGCCAAGGTTCATCTGGATACGCTAACCCATAAGAACAAGATGAAACTGAATTATCGCATTGAAGCGGGAAAACCTTATATCATCCGTCATATTGCCTACCAGATGGACGATTTGGTTATCTATGATTTCATCGAGAAGGATTCCCTCAATTCCTGCATACGCAAGGATATGCCTTTTGACGTGGTGGCGCTTGATAATGAACGTCAGCGCATTACCAAACTTTTGCAAGACAATGGATATTATAAGTTCAACAAGGATTTCATCGTCTATCAAGCGGATACGGTCCGGAATACCTACGATGTGAACCTGACCATGAAACTCTTGCCTTATCAGCGTAGGAAGGAGGATACTCCGACTAAACATAAGCAATACACCGTCCGTAACGTGAATTTCCTGGCCGAGGACAATGCTTCTCTGACCGACAAGAACTATACCGGATATGACTCTTTGCATCATAAGGGGCTCAATATCTATTACAAGGACAAGGCGTATCTTCGTCCCAATACGTTGGCTAATTTCAATTACATCCGTCCGGGTGAGTTGTATAGCGATCAGGATGTGCAGACCACCTTTACTTCGATGGGGCGTTTGCGTGCATTGAAATATACGAACATACGTTTCGATGAAGTATTGGAAAAGGATAGCAATCAATTGGATGCCAACATCTTGCTGACCAAAGGCAAGAACCAGTCGCTATCATTCGAAATCGAAGGAACCAATTCGGCCGGTGACTTGGGAGCAGCTGCTTCATTGACCTTTCAACACCGTAATCTTTTTAAGGGGTCGGAAACCTTTACCATCAAGGTGCGTGGTGCCTATGAGGCCATAACGGGTTTGCAGGAGGGGTATGAGAGCGACGATTACAAGGAATATGGTGTGGAAGCCAGCTTGAATTTTCCGGAGTTCAAATTCCCGTTCCTTTCTTCCGAGTTCAAGCGCAGAATCCGTGCCACCTCGGAAGTGGGGATTGACTTTAACTCGCAGCTTCGTCCGGAATTCATTCGTACGCTTGCATCGGCCTCCTGGAGTTACCGGTGGGTGGATAGAAAACGCTCGCAACATCGTTTCGACCTTCTGGATGTGAACTATGTCTATGTGCCTTGGAAGTCGAAGAACTTCGTGGAATATCTGGATAATTTGTCCGACCGGAACTCCATTCTCACCAAGAGTTATGAAGACCAGCTTATTGTAAGTATGGGGTATAGCTACATTTATAATAGTGCCAATAACCGTGACCGGACATCGGGCAAGCGTAATTCATATTCCATCCGTGTGAATGTGGAAGAGGCGGGTAACCTGCTTTATGCGGCTTCCAAAACCCTCCATCGATCGCCCAAGGGAGAGAAGGGGTACGTGATAGCCAACATTCCGTTTGCGCAATATGTAAAGGGTGATTTCGATTTTGCTCAGCATTGGAACATTGACGACCGTAATTCATTGGTCTTCCACATCGGTATGGGTATTGGTTATCCGTATGGAAACTCCAAGGCGCTTCCTTTCGAAAAGAGATACTTCTCGGGCGGGCCGAATAGCGTGCGTGGATGGTCCGTACGTTCGTTGGGCCCGGGCAACTATCAAGGTACAGATGGTAAAATGAACTACATCGAGCATACGGGCGACATCAAGTTGGACTTGAATATCGAATACCGTACACATCTGTTCTGGAAATTCAATGGAGCCGCCTTTATCGACGCGGGAAATATCTGGAACATACACGATTATGTTGAACAAGAGGAAGCGACTTTCCGTCTCAACCGGTTCTACAAGCAATTGGCCGTGGCGTATGGCTTGGGGATTCGTTTCGACCTTGATTACTTGATTATCCGTTTCGACGGAGGTATGAAGGCCGTTAACCCCATATACACGGGAAAGGACAAGTTCCCTTTCCTGAAGCCTAAATTCGACCGTGACTTTGCGTTCCATTTTGCCGTGGGATATCCATTCTAATAATGATTGAAAACAATGAAGATAGTTAATCGAACACACACCATCGAAGAAATCGATGAATTGAAAATTTGGTTTCAGGAACATCAGAACCAACTTCCCGAAACGATGCAAATAGATTCGAGTGCCTATACACCCGACTTGAAGGAAACCATCAGTATGCTTTTTGACCAGGCATACATCTGCTACGAGAACCCGAAAATGCAGGGATGCATCTACCTTCTGAAGAAAATCAAGCGGAATTTGGAATCGAATGAATGATTTTGTATCATTATTTTCTCTTTTTGGGACAAATACTTGCAAAATTCTTGATTATTTCTTAATTTTGAAATGATTTATTAACCTCTTAATCTATTTATAAGTATGAAAAAATATTTAGCGGAAATGATCGGTACAATGGTATTGGTACTGATGGGTTGCGGCACTGCCGTTAGTTTGAATTGTGGAGTAGATCCGGCTTCAGTGGTGGGAACCGCCGTTGCTTTTGGTTTGGCCGTTGTAGCGATGGCATATACCATTGGTGGCATTAGCGGATGTCACATCAATCCCGCCATTACCTTGGGATGTCTTTTGAGTGGACGCATCAGTGGAAAGGATGCAGGTATGTACATGATTTTCCAGGTCATCGGTGCATTCATCGGTTCGGCTCTCTTGGCCGTATTGGTATCGGGCTTGGCTCCCGAAGGAACGACCACCGGTGCAAACGCTTGTTCGGGCGATGTAATGAACGGTTTGATTGCCGAAATCGTCTTGACATTCATCTTTGTCCTCGTGGTATTGGGTACAACAGATGCCAAGAAGGGTGCTGGCAATTTTGCCGGTCTTGCCATTGGTCTTTCGTTGATTCTTATCCACTTGGTGGGCATCCATTATACAGGTACATCGGTGAATCCGGCACGTAGTATCGCTCCGGCCGTATTCGAAGGTGGCAAGGCTTTGAGCCAGCTTTGGGTATTCATCGTAGGTCCTTTCATCGGTGCTGCTTTGAGTGCCGTGGTATGGAAAATCATCGGTAAGGAATAAAAAAAGAAAAAGGTTTCAGCCTTCAAACTTATTGAAGGTTAGTGAGTTAACGCTGAAGGCAGGTGTCATTCTGCCTTCAGCGTGCTTTCATTTTAAAGGGTGAAACATCCTGTCATATATAATTCCGTTTTTTTTGCTCAATGACGAAAAGTATGGAGGATATGTAGAATACCTCCAAATACAACTATGAAAACCCTGAGATTTTTGCATATATTTTTAAATCACCATCGTTGTTTCTCCGTTCAACGGTGCTGAACGGAGAAACAGTACTGCTAATCCACCGTTCAACATTGATGATTTGTTTTTGTGTCTGTATGTTTTAATGATTGCTTGCTTGTTTTCTGAAGTTTCATTCTCGTTGTAGATCATAAGTTCATCAAAAGGCTTGTCGTTATCGCTTTTTTGCCTAATTTTGCATACCGAAAACAAAAGAATGCAACGCAAATGAAAAAACTTAGTAAAAACGCAATCATCGGTTATCCGTCGGGAATCATCACCGGCATAACCTATGGACTTAACCCCTTGTTTGCCATTCCGTTGATGAAGAACGGAGCAAGCATCGGTTCGATTCTCTTCTTCCGA
>JAFQBF010000032.1 GCA_017416735.1 Bacteroidaceae bacterium
CCTTTATGGCAACGAACTCTCCAACCGTGCGCACTGGACAGCCACCGTGGAAAACTTCAAGGCCGACAAATGGGGTAGCACCTACTTCTTTGTGGATGGTAATTTTGCCGACAACAGTATGGAAAGTGCCTACGCCGAGTTCTCCCGTGAACTTCGCTTCTGGAAAGCCCCTATAGCCGTCCACGTAGAGTACAACGGCGGTTTGTCGGGAGGCGGAAGCTACAACGACGCTTACTTGGCAGGTGCAGCCTGGAATTGGGCGAACAAGGATTTCAGCAAGACCTTCTCCCTGCAACTGCTGTATAAATATTTGGCCAAGCAACAAGTCGGCTCCAAGCATAGCTGGCAAGCAACCATCGTATGGGGTATCCATTTCGCCAAGGGACTCTGCACCTTCAGCGGATATGCCGACCTTTGGCACGACGGCAGCGTGAAGGGTAACTTAGTGCTGAGCAGCGAACCGCAGTTCTGGTTCAACTTGGCAGCGCTTGAAAGCGTGAGCGATGACTTCAAACTCAGCTTAGGCACCGAACTCGAACTCACCAAGAACTTGGTATGGCCGACAGACGGCTTGAACGACCGTTTCTATGCCATCCCGACATTGGCAGCCAAGTGGACATTCTAAACCTTAGTAATTCATCTACATAAAAGATAACACCTATGAATACAGTAGTACAAGTCAAGGACAAGAAATTTGCCCTATATATCTCGGAAGAAAAAATCAGGGCAAGAGTCAAGGAAGTGGCTGCCCAAATCGACGAAGATTTGCGCAAGAAGAACCCGCTCTTCCTGGTCATCCTGAACGGCTCGTTCGTCTTTGCCGCCGACCTGTTGCGCGACATCAACTTCCCTTGCGAAATCACCTTCGTCAAGATGTCATCGTATGAAGGAACCAGCACCACAGGCAAAGTGAAGCAGCTCATCGGACTGAACGAAAACGTGACCGGACGTACCGTGGTGATTGTGGAAGACATCATCGAATCGGGCTATACGATGAAGGAGATGCTCCATATGCTGGGCGAAAAGAACCCTAAGGAAGTTTACATCACCTCCCTCTTCGTCAAACCGGGTTGTCTGAAAGTTGACCTCAAAATCGATTACCGTTGCTTCGACATCGAAGATGACTTCATCGTGGGTTATGGTCTCGACTATAACCACGAGGGACGAAACCTGCCTCATATCTATCAAGTCATCGAATAATTCAATCGGCTGGGACGAACAAGTCTCAGCCTTTTTTTGTTTCTTTGCAGTAGAAAATTTAAAACGAACGAATATGAAGATTACTGCCATCAAAGGAAGAGAAATATTGGATTCGCGCGGCAATCCAACCATCGAAGTCGATGTAATACTTGAAAACGGAGTTATAGGACGGGCATCGGTACCATCGGGTGCCTCAACAGGCGAAAATGAAGCCCTCGAACTTCGTGACCACGACTCGTCGCGCTATTTAGGCAAAGGTGTACAGAAAGCGGTGAAGCATATCCACAAGCACATCGCTCCCGCCCTAATCGGTATGGAAGTGACCGACCAACGGGGCATCGACCGTAAAATGATTGAATTGGACGGCACACCCACCAAGAGTAACCTTGGTGCAAACGCCATCCTCGGTGTATCACTGGCCGTGGCCCGCGCCGCAGCCCTTTCGCAAGGCATCCCTCTCTACCGTTACATCGGTGGTATGAATACCTACGTGATGCCTGTACCGATGATGAACATCATCAACGGCGGCTCACATTCTGATGCTCCGATTGCCTTCCAGGAATTTATGATCCGCCCCGTGGGCGCCAAGAGCTTCGGCGAAGCCCTGCGGATGGGTGCTGAAGTCTTCCACGAACTGAAGAACGTGCTCAAAGCACGGAATTTGAGCACAGCCGTGGGCGATGAAGGTGGATTCGCACCGGCATTGGGCGGAACGGAAGATGCCTTGGAGTGCATCCTCACGGCCATCAAGGCAGCAGGTTACAAGCCGCAACACGACATCACCATCGGATTGGACTGTGCTTCGTCCGAATTCTACCTGGACGGGCTTTACGACTATACCAAGTTCGAAGGACTGGAAGCTTCCATCCGCACCTCGTACGAGCAAGTGAACTATCTGGAAGAATTGTGCAACAAATACCCCATCGACTCCATCGAAGACGGTATGGCGGAAAACGATTGGGAAGGTTGGAAGATGCTGACCGAACGAATCGGGCATCGTTGCCAATTAGTTGGCGACGACCTCTTCGTGACCAACGTGAAATTCCTTTCACGTGGCATCGAAGAAGGTTGCGGAAACTCCATCCTGATTAAGGTGAACCAAATCGGCACCTTGAGCGAAACGCTGGATGCCATCGATTTGGCTCATCGCCACGGCTACACCGCCATCGTGAGCCATCGTTCCGGTGAGACGGAAGACGCCACCATTGCCGACCTTGCCGTAGCCACCAACAGCGGACAAATCAAGACGGGTTCCTTGAGCCGAAGCGACCGTATGGCGAAATACAACCAGCTGCTCCGCATCGAAGAAGAGCTGGGCGACCGTGCGGTGTATGGCTTCCGAAGGGTGAAGTAATCGGGAAAGAGCATCAATCCTTGACGCCAACAGAACATTTCCATTTGTCCGAGCGGATTCGAAATTTCGAAAGCATCGGACAAATGGCTTTTCAACAAAGGATATATTGCGTATGCAAAAAAAATTAACTGAATAATTGAATAACTGAATATCACTTTGCGTCCATCACCACAGTGACAACCGATCGTGCCGGGACGGCCAGTTTCTTCAAGGCTTGCTCGCCTGCATATTCCAGATTCTTGTCGATGGATGTCACATAAAGTTTCCCCATCCTGGCTTGTCCGGCTTTCAATTCCAGTCGTTCTTCCTTGTCCGTATAGTTGATGATGACCGTCACCAACTCCTTGCCGTCGGTATAAGCCGACACCATCAATGAGGTTGCCGCTTCCAGATCAGACAGCCGATGGCTTGTAGGCTTCACGTCGATGCGCTTCATGCCCGGCCGAATGAAAAAGCTATAATTGGCCGTTGTCCAGAACATCTTTGTAGGCGAGATGATTCCGTCGTACTTCACCGTCTCTCCCGAAGAGTCCTTCATGGGCAGCAGCTGGATGGGCACATCCTCGCCCAGCGATACAGCCGTCCACCACTGCCAAGCCGACGCATTGGCCACGGCCAAGTCGTTATGGATGATGCGGGCCACATAAAGCCCCAGATTGATGCTCTTGACGGGCGAAGGGTCCATCGTAATCTCCTCGTTTTTCTCCAAGATACAATATTCCGACGCCCAGAATTTCGTGCCATATCCATTCTTGGCCAGCATGTTTCGAACATTCGTACGCATATCCACCAACGTGGAAGGCGGATAAGCCGTCCAATAATCGTGCGCAGCCAGGCAATTGTACAGATTCTCAAATCCCAACACGCTGTATTCGCCGTCCTTATAGAACATGGAGCGGATGATGTCGTCGGGCATATTGGCCGCCGAATCCACCTCGAACAAGCATTTCAACTCCCCTACTTCAGGAATCAGAATCTTCGTGTCCAGCTGTTCCTCTCCAATGGCCTTATCCAGCTCCTCCACCATTCTGTATATATCCGCCTTGGTGGCGAAAGTCCCCTCCTGAAAAGCGTTGGTGTGCCACTCCACATTCGGTTCATTGAGCGGACTGATATAATTCACTCCATACCCCTCACTTCGGAAATGCTTGGCACACTCCACCAGAAATCGGGCAAAGTCGTCAAACTTGTCCTCCCTCAGATTGATGTATTTGCGGTCCATGGAAACCGTTGCGCCGCTTCTGGTCATGAAATAAGGAGCCGAGTTTGTGAAAAACAAGAAGTTGTTCATTCCCCTATCCCTTGCCGCTTTCATAAACCATCGTTGACCGGCTTGCTTGGAGAAATCATACGTTCCGTCGGCCGAGAGGAAACACTCCGTACGGTTCCAGCTGTTGTTCACCTCCTTCCCCTCGCGGTTCTCGTAACTTCCGGCTCCAATGTTCACGCGCCAGTTTGTCAACGCCATGCCCATCGGATTTCCCTTCTCATCAAACTCGCGTTTGAACAACAAGTCGGCTATCTGCTCCTTCTTTTCCTGCGGCCAATACTTACCGATGAAATCGCATCTCCAGGCATCCGAAGCGCTGAAATTGTCTATTTCCTGATAGGTTATATTCTTATCTATGACATACACCTTTCTGTTTTGCGCATCTGCCGAGCCCACCATTGCCAACACGGCCCATGCAACCAATGTCATTTTGAAAACTTTTTTCATAGTCTAATGCTTTTAATACTGTCTTTCCATTTAACTGAAATCTGAAAACCTGAAATCGGTTCAGATGGCTTTTTTGCTGATAGGTTTCCATATACAAATATCGCAAAAATCCGCTAAATACCGCACCAACAATGAACTATTTCTTTTCATTCCTCCTCCGGCATCGCCTTCCAGAAAGAACGGAGTTCTGCCAGTACCTCCTCATAATCCTGCAAGGTGAATGTCCCCTCGCCGTTTATGAGGATGGTATAGTCGATGCCCTCGAACGACTTCCCCACCCCCGTCTTCCGAAAACCGTTCCGCAAGTAGAAGGCGCACCTCCGCTTCCGCTGCTCCGAATTTTCGCATACTTGGTCGGGCGACTCCATATCGAGAATGTTCGTGCAATCCTTATATTCCTCTATGAGCATCGTGAGAATCTGTTGTCCCAAGCCCTTTCCACGGAGTCCGCTCCTTACGGCGAAATACCAGAACCAGTTGAATGTCTTCCGCTGATAGACGATGGTAAAACCTACGAACTCACCATCATCGTAATACGCCGTAAAGTCGAGCGGCATTTTGTCCATCAATATCATCAAGTCCCCGTATGGAATCTGCTCTTCCTGGGGGAAAGCCGACTCATAGAGTGCTCTGACCTGCTCGTCGAGTGCAGTCGTCGATGTAAGTTTCCTTGCTTTCATATATAATCATTTCTTATTCATCACCATAAAGCATCCAAATTCCGTCCTTTTAAAATGTTTTTGGATGGCTTCCACGATGCACATATAAGTGTGATGAAGGCGAAATAAATTCGGGAATTTATCTCACCACCCGTGTGAATTCCGGTTTGGCTCCTTCTTCATGGCCTACCGTAACGAAGACCGTGTTTCTTTTTCCGAAGTTCTCCACCTCGTAGATGTAATCCACACCATCCGGTGTGCCACGCTTTCCGGCCAATACGGGTGTTCCTAACGGATACTTGTAATCCTTGCATGCCGCATCGAATATCTGCTTCTCTTCTTCCGTCACCGGCCGCATTTCCGAATATCCCGGAAGCGCCTCTACCTGACCTTCCATATATCCCCGTTCTATCAAGAAACGGTTCAGCTCCTTGGGTGTTGCAGCTACACGTATATCACGAATACCGAATCCATGTTCAGCAATCTTCGCCTTAGGCAAAGCCTTCTTCAAGTCCTCCATAGCCGACTCCATATCTCCGCTTCCGAATGTACAGAAAGGTACGATTTTCTTGCCTTCGAAATCATGGTCCTTCACAAGCGATGCAATCGGCAATGCATAGGTGCCAAACCAAATCGGATAACCCAGATAAATGACTTCATACTTGGAAAGATCCGCTTTCAATGGTTTAAGCTTCGGCAGATTACCGCTCTCCCTTTCCTGCTTCACCCTTTGAAGCGTTTCATCGTACGTTCCCGTATATGGATTCTCCAGTTCGATGACTTCGATGTCCGTATCCAATAGCTTCTGGATTTCTTCTGCTACAGTCTTCGTCGAACCCGTCTGCGAATAATAAAGAACCAGTTGCTTGGCTTCCGAATCCTTCGAGCCACACGCTGAAAACACCCACGCAAATGCAGCCATCATTACTGCCATAAATTTAATTTTCATATTCATTCAATTTTAGATTAATACGATTTGAACTTGCCGTTCTACACAAAATACTATACCATAGAAGAGGGGCTATTGAAGCTCCTTCACCACCTCCACATCCGCCGGAAGCCAATCCACGCTCTCCCACTCCGACCTCTCCAGCCATCGTGCCGACCGATGCTCCTTCAGTTCCAGTTCTCCCTCCGCCATGCTGCACCAGAAACAATGCATCACGAGATGGAATTTCGGATAATCATACTCCACGGTGCATACTTTCCTTTCCACGCGAATCCCCACATTCAGTTCCTCGCGGATTTCGCGGACGATGGCCTCTTCCTCCGTCTCTCCCGCCTCCATCTTTCCGCCGGGGAATTCCCACTTGCCCTGATGCTCGCCATATCCCCGTTGGGTGGCGAGGATTCTTCCCCCTTGGTGAATGATGGCAGCCACCACTTCTATTGTTTTCATTTTTGTTCTTTCCTTCTCTGTTCCACTTCCGCTATTGTTCGTTCCACCACCTCTTGTCGGCCCAAGAATATCACCCGTGCATTTATCTGAATAATTGAATAACTGAATATGCGTTTTCACTCAACTGAAAACTGAAACCTGAAATCCTCTTTTCAGAAGCTCTTTTTCAGTTCCTCCTTTAGCTTGTCCTCGGGCATGGTGAATACATGGTTGAAGCATCCCACGGACACCACCTTTTCCTCGCCATCCAGAAGCACCCTTCCGATGCTGCACACCACGTAATTGTCCACCATCAGTTTCTTGTCGATGACAAACTCCGCGATTCCCGAGCCCAGTATGGAGCCGAACATGGCGATCCCCATCTCCTCCTCGGTCTTGGCATGCTTGGACAGCTCCGTGTCGAGCGCCACGTTCACCAGTTTCATCAATGCATCCGTGTGCGCATCCTTTTGCGGACAGGTCACCACACCCACCGCTACGATGGCAATGAGCGTTATGAACAGGATAAGTTTTTTCATGTCTTCAAGAATTTATAAAACGGCTAGAACCATGATGAAAGTTTTTTAAGACACATTTTCATACAGCTTTGTGAAGAAGAATCTCCCCATACACCATCTTCTATAATCCTTCTTTTCTTTGTTTGTCTTGATTCATATACATGCTTTAATTCTGTTTTCCCCTTTTCATTCTTTTTCTCTTCAATATACGCTTTCTTCACATCATGCAATATATATCTATTAGTATCGTATTCAATGTTAACCAGCAAATTAATCGTTATCGCTTTCATTTCATTTATATATCTCTCAAATAAAACCTTATCGTTCCCTTCAAGGGCTTTTTTCAAATAATCTACAGTAATGTTGTAGTTCCTCATTCTTATAGTCAACGGAAAAACAAGGGAAGTAAATTTCTTACTCATATTCTTCATTATCTCTGCATCAGTAAGAGTCTTATGGTCATCAATTCTAAGTTTCTCAAGATGCATCATAGAGGGCTTTCCTTTGGAAACACACATCAGCTCAAGCACCTCCAAATTGCTCTGTAAATGCCGATATAATTCATCAAGTTCACAGATCAATCTGTTCCGTATATCCCAACTCAGTACACGTTTTTGAGCCTTATATACAAACAAGCCAATCATAACGGCAAGAACACTACCCAAAATCTTTATAATGTTTAACTCACTTATACATACAAATTTTTGTACTACATATATGATAAGACCGACAAGAGACAAAACAATAATATGAAGTGTAAATTCGCTGCAATATATCCAGATCAATAGCCAAATATCTTTTACATTTTTCATAATACTCAAATTTTTCGATTAACATTTTGCAATATACGCAATATTTCTAACATACAAAAATATTCTAACGTTTTCTAAAAATGACACAAGCTACCGATTCCATCAAAAGTAGTATCAATGAAAGCATGTTTAATTAACCTATGGACATCTATCATCCTAAGATTATCCCACAACTTATGACTAAATTCCAATTTGAAAGCCAAACGTAAATCGGATGTATTGGCATCTGCACCTTCATCTTGCTTTGCTTCACTCCCTGTTATCGTTCTAATGGAAGTAATCTTATATACATCCCTTATACCTTCTCCCTCAAAATATGGGATAAAATAATGAAGACCATCCAAAGAAATGGTTGTTGGGAAATTAGCTCTTGTATAATATAAATCTGCTGTACCTTCCTTAAACTTCTTATTATAATCTTTCCGTGAACTCGGCTTTACAATCCCAATCAACACTCTATCATGCACTTCCAATACCGTTCCTTTATGAGGAATGACCTCGGCAATAGTTTCTGTCGATTTCCTTTTGATAAGCCTGTCTATAAAATCTTCCAGAAACTTCCGGTTTCGTTCATCTTTCGGACGTAAAGGGAAAGCACCGATATTTACAGTCTCAATGGTTTCATAGAATTTCGATTTCTCAACCGCATCCGGTTCACCTGCACCAGGGAATAAGATATACCCACCAATGACTTCCTTTTTCAGTTGGTTAGAATCATAATCCTTGTAATAGATGGCATCCCTATAACGATGCATCTGATTAATGGCATCTTCCGGTGGAACATCCGCTCCCTTTTCTCTTCTGTCAATGCGATATTTGGCATCAAACAGATAAGTCATTTTCATCCCGTTCTGTAAATCATTCTTGGTCAACTGAAGCACAATATCCGGTTTCTGAGTCACAGTAGGAACCACCATATTAGGCATACTTATGTTGTCGTTTTCCTTCTCGGTATGTTTCGGATTATAGACAAGTTCAGCCAACTCCACACCATCCTTACGGAACAAAATCCGCGAATGTTCTCCCTTGCCAAGCTCCCAAGTGAAAAGACCGTTCATTTCCATGCGGTTTCGATGCTCCATATCCTCTTTCTCGATGCCAAGTTGTTCCTTTACAATGTGGCTGACCTCTATGAAACACCATATTTCATAAAGCGTTGCTATGTCTTTTGTTTGGAGACGATACAACCCGTCTTGCAAGGAATATGAACGACGAAGCAGATTCCAGGTGCGATACACCTGACTATATCCTGTCGCTTTCTGCAAAACCAAGCTTTCCTGATTCAAGCCCTTAAAACGCCCAATAGTACGGAAAAAAGGATTCCGCTGGATATGTTTCAACGCATCCAGACACGCATCCATATCGTCCTTCAATACATCCGACAATTTGCCTATCGACTCGATGTATTTTTTCAACGTTTCATATTTGGCTATGATTTGCGAAAGAGCATACTTCAGGAATCGGTTCTCCTGCGTATCATTGGATTGTGTATGTTCTTCAATTCTGTATAAATGAGCCGCCTCGCTCCGATGTTCTGCCAATTCATTCTCTATAGAGACAGACACTCTTTTGATTTTGTCGGCACGTTGATACGTTTCATATCCACGCAGTCTTCTTCGTGGTCGTTCGATGATATTTTTGCACGCCTTGATGAATTTCTCACGTTCACCCGAGAAGATGTTCCACCAAATCAACTCCGGTGTTTCTCCTTTATCATCCGGCGTAAAGCCGTGAAAAGTCCTTCTCATATAGTCAAGCGACAACATCCGGTATTCCGCTTCAATGTCTTCAACAATTTTGTTCCAATGTTCGTGATAATCAAGCTTTGTACTCAGCACCTCAAAGCCGAAAGTGAAATGTTTGGTTTCTGCACCTACCTGATAAACAATGTTAATTTCACTTTTCCCTATCTCGTTGTTGTAATTGACAAAACCGGCCAACACATTTTTCCGGAAACTAAAACGTTCATTCTCGTTCTTTAGTATTGAACCAAATTCCGCATACTTCACATACGACTTAAAATCCACCCAAATAGGATAATCTGCATTGTCAAAGAATATGGCCGATGCTTCTTCGCCACCCATCAACTCCTCTTCCTGACCACCCTCGTTATACTTCACCACCTTCTCTACACCGTCCGACCATGTGTATCTGGACGTCAGTTTATCCTTCCCTACATTTTGTACGGCTTTTCCCCAAATGCCCATAAACTTGGTACATTCTATGGACATTGTAAAATCCTGGTGGTGTATGGTCAATAGTTCCATTCTTTCTACTTGTTTAAATCCTTCAACTTCTTCATTTCCCGGTCGAAATCGCTTTCCAACAAGTCCATTTCACGCTTGCGGTATATTTCAAATTCCTTTTCAGCTTTTTCTATCGCCTGTTTATGTGATACACGCCCCTTCCCTGTCAACACCTTCCTTTTGAGACCGATGATTTGATTATCCAACGCTTCTATCCAATCCTTCATCGTCATCGGATTCATTTCCAACGCCTGAAATTCCGCAAAATCAAGGAAGCCTGACACCAGGAGATTCAACCGCTGCAATTCTATTTCAGTCAGATAATTCTTTGCAATCTTCACATCATCCCTTGTCACATAGTTTCCCTTGAAATTTGTCATTCCCACAAATGGCTTTTCATTGTCCACCCGATGATAAATAACTTCTGCAGCCGTATTCTCATGAACCGCATAATGCAACTTATTTTGCACCGTAGCAAAGAACATCTTGGTCATTTCATCACGAGGATCATAATCGGTAGCCGTAGCATAAATGTCCGTCACTTGTTGATAGAAATTCCGTTCACTGCTACGAATGTCTCTGATGCGTTGCAGCAACTCCCGGAAATACCGGTTTCCTCCCTGCTTCAAACGTTCATCATCCATTGCAAAGCCTTTCTGTATATACTCATGCAAACGTTGCGTTGCCCATCTACGGAAACGGGTAGCTACTTGCGATTGCACTCTATAACCCAAAGCAATAATCATATCAAGGTTATAATGCACAATACTTCGTTTCACCTGACGACTGCCTTCTTGCCGAACTGTCAAGAATTCCTTGACAGTTCGCTCTGCAACCAATTCTTTATCCTTTAGAATATTATCTATATGTATGCTAATATTCTGCTTTGTAGTATCATAAATCTCCGCCAACTGATTCTGTGTCAACCACACATCCTCATCAGCAAAACGTACAGATACACGAGTAATCTCGTTATCGTCTTGATATAGTATGATTTTATTATCTTCTTTCATGTAGCTACGCAGTTAACCATTAGCTCCAGAAACTGGTATAACCGGACTTCAAACGATTCTTCATTTCCTTCAGCTTCGCAAGGGAAACCGCATATTCCGTACCTTCCTTATCTTTCGTTCCCGAATACTCCTTACCCGAAGAAATCTCATTCAGTTGTTTCTTGATGACTTCTTTCAGTCTGTCCAACAAATCACCGATTTTTTCAGTATCTCCTTCAATGCGGGAAAGAATCTTCATGCAGGTTATTTCATCCAACGCACGAGCCATCACAACTTCCTGTGCAATGTCTTCCCCGTTCTCATCCTTATTATACGGCAAGTTATTCACCACATAAAGCAAGAATTCATTGCGGGTACGATAGGCCACTTTGAAAGGTGTGCCTTCCAACTCTCCATTGATAGCTTTCAGATAATCGATGACCCTATCACAAACACCCTTATTATCGGCATATACATCCACACCTTCCACTGCATTGCCTATCAATTCTGCAGCTCCCAATTTGCCTATTGATTCATATTTCTTATCCAATCCACCCTCCAGATCCACTTCATTCATTTCAATGGTCATAGCACGGTCAAGCACCTTTCGTGAGAACGAGAAAGTCGTTTCATCCATATTTACTGTACCTACTACAATGAGGTTTTGAGGGATGGCGATGCCCTCGTTCATAAAACGAGTTCTTACCTCATCATTGGTGGTAAGCTTAGCTGTCAAATCAAAATACCATTGTTCGACACATTTTTCAATGATAGCATCCGTTACAATTTCACCATTCTCATTTTTACGCGATTCTATCACACTCAAATACTCTGCAAAATATTGTTCTACAGGCGCGAGATTCATTTCATCCAAACAGAGGAAATGCGGAACATCCAAATTCTCCCAAGCCTTAGCGATAAACTTCAAGAAATCACCTGCCACATATACAGGTTCGCCACTTACACGGCTAACGTATCCTATCAATTCACTTGAATCATGCCAATTCGGTTTTACCTGAATCATTGCAAAATTCTTTGGCTTTTGAGCTTTGTATTCTTCCGAACCTTCTTCCCAACAAGCACGAGCCAATTCACGAACGATACGGCTTTTACCTGTTCCTGATATGCCGGCAAGTAAAAGGAATGGTTTGGATTTTATGGCAGTGATGTATGGACGGTAACTTTGATTATTTACATCAATTACAACTGTTCTATTGTTTCTTAAAATATTATTGGTAAACAATCTTTTTGCACGAAGAAACAAAATAAACAAATTTAAAGCTCCACTTCTCCATCCCTGATTGTTTTCATTATCTCTTTTTATAAAATCAGGATCACTCAATAAATCTTTAAATAACTTTTCAGCCTGTTTCGAATCTATTATTTGATATATATTATCAATATGATTCCATTTCTTCGGATTGTAATCAAATAACTTTGTAGGTGCGTTTTCCCTTTGATCCAACATCGAAAGATAGGATTTTACAGCAGAATCACTAAGAGTACCAAATATATTATTAGCTCCCCTAGAACTTTTTACACAATTAAACAGAAAAAATTCAAATTCTTTTCTAATTGATTCAACTGAAAGATTCTCATCCGTATATGAGTTAGGAATTTCAGCAATAGATATCTCTAAGACACTTCCGATAGGCTTCTTTTTTGTTGGCATCCACACAAGATTTTTATTTCTTCCAACCATACATTTATAAAATTCGGAAGTATTAGCAATCACAGATTCCCATACAGAGCGAGTATTCCCTCCATTATTAAAAATCTTATCTATAGAAAAAGGCTTATTCTCCCTGACAGAATCAACAATTATTTGCAAATTATCGTCATTTAAGAATGAAGAAGTTTCTTCATTAGTGTCAGTTACGATACGAGCCATTTCAATACGATTAACTATTCGATCAACGTCTAAAAGTTTTGCTTTATTTTTACCTGGTTTAACGTAATCAAACTCTACATTTTTTGGCAATTCATCAATTAAATCTAAAAGATGTTCTTTAGTCAATATCATAATTATTCTCTATTAAGATAATCATATATACTATTAGCTATACCTTGAGCTGCTAAAAAAGGCACACCATTCCCTATCGTTTTAAAAGCATCAGTAAGCGTCACTTTATGAGGAATGACAAACTCACGAGGTAATGATTGCAATGCTAATGCTTCTGAAACAGAAATTCGTCTAGGTTCATATGGATGAATATGAACTTCATTGTTTCCATATGCAACAGTTGGAGAATACCTCCATCTATGCAAACGTTTATAACTTTTTCTTTTGTCATCCCCTTCATCTGTTGTCTGAAAACGAGCCAATCCTGCCTTTGGCCTGAAATACATGTTTGCATTAGGATGGTTTCTTGTATCATTAAGATTCCACCAATGTTGAACTGTCAATTCCTCTATAATTCCATCAGGCACAGGTATTTGTTCTTCTGGAACATATGGTGTTTGTGTTGGCCAATTAATTTCTTTAATTCGATCCAATTGATAGCTTTTATGAGAATCCCAAGGAAAGTCTTGTAAGTACATTCCTTTAACCGACAAATTTAAATTTCTTGCTATATCATGTCTAACTCCAATCAAAATTATTCTTTCTCGGTCTTGTGGAACACCAAATTCTAAAGAGTTTATTAATTGCTCCGTTAAAAAATAACCATTATTTATAAATGTTTGTTTTAATTGTTCAAAAAACTCTCTATGCTTAGTTGTTCTATATAATCCTTTCACATTTTCGAATAAGAAAAAATCCGGTTGGGTACGGCATATTATTTCTGTATAAATACCAGACAACTTACCATTATCCCCATCCTTCCCCTTATTTTTTCCAGCAACAGAAAAATCAGGGCACGGTGGTCCACCAATTATTCCAGTTAAAGTTCGTTGTTTCGACTCTTCAATTTGAGCTATTAATGGATTTATTTTTTCTTCCGATAATAATAATGAGACATCCTCTACATGATGACCGTATATTGGAGGATGAATATTCATGCACTCACGTGAAAATCTATATATATCATTAAAAGCTTGATGAAATTCATTGACATAAACAATATCAAAATGCCCAGTCATTTCAAATCCTAAATCGAGGAAACCTGCACCGGCAAAAAAAGAAAACACATTCATAGTAAATATATTATGACAACAATCTTAACCATTCAGACTCATCAAGACCTACTCTTGACAAAATAGAACAATATGAATTAATCACTCTCTGAGCATGCATATCCTTAAGTTCTAAAATCCATTCATATTTCTCATTATAAATTGATGAAAATATAAACTTTTTCATCTTTGTTTTATCATCTATCATGCATTCAGAAGATACATATCTTTTTTTATCATCAGCTCTAAATTTAATAGTTTTAACATCAAATGAAGATTTTGCTATTTTTAGTTGAATATCATTATTTACGACAATATGAAAATTACCAGCACCTTCAACCAACGGTAAAAACAAGAATCGTCTTATTCCATCAATTCGTAGAGAATCACATCTCTGTTGTATACAAAGATAATAACTATTATCATCAATAGAACGAACTACTGTTCCTAAAGTTAAAAATGGGCAATCAACTCTTGGAGAAAAAATATTCTTATGATGTGTCAATTTTGCAAATCCAACATTCGATTTTTTTACACGATTAGAGTCTGTGCTTAATAACAACGCTGCGTTATTATGAATGTCAATTCGTTCATTTCTTGACAAATTTCCAAATAATGTTTTAATTAATTCATCAAAATTTTCATTCCCAGTTATAATTCTCTCTAGAATATTCCTGTCTACAGTGATTGACTTCCTTTCCGATATCTTTATTACATTAGGATTAGAATATTCTGCTGCAATCCATAAAGGCAACCAATTTTGTGTATCTATATTTATAGATGAGATTAAATCAATCACAGATTCACCAAAAATCTTTATTAATAAATCTTTAGAATCATTGGGATTAGGTAAAACGATTTTGTGTCCTAAATATGCAATATCCAATTCCGAAGAATAAACATTTAACAATCTTGAAGTATTTTCGCGTATTACAGATATTGCGGATAAAACAAAATTAGGAAGTAAACCATTTACTAATTTTGCAAATTCTGAAGAGATAAAAGATGGCAAATCTTCATATTTCACTATCATCTTTTTTAAATTCTCATGATGCTTAAATTGCGCTTCGCCATTATATTTTGCACGAATAAGAATGACTAAATTTGAAGAATGAACACAGCAATAATCTTGTTCAAAATCATCATATTGTTTTACTTCATTATATATTTCTTCTGTAATATTTTCTAAATTAGTTTCACCAGTATAGACAAGAATTAGTTTTAATTTTTCTTTTTGAGCATCAACTACAATTTCTTTTATTAAAGATTTCGTATAAAAGCCACGTGGTTCATCCATATCTGCATCTTTCTCATCATCTTTCTCATCATTTTCATTTGTCAAAGCCAAATACCAATCTAAAACGACAATGTCAGCTTTTAAATAAAGAGAATAACAATTACTAATGTCATCTTCAGAAGAAGGCGCAAATACAGTACATAATTTACCCTCTTTGGCAAAAATCGTTGAAATTTTATAGGCATCAAAATCATTTGCTTTATTCTCTGATAAATATGCCTTATCATCTATAAAAAGAACATTTTGAAGGAAACGATTAACTACTTCCTTACTTATATCTTCAAAAGTCTGTGCCATAAATTATTTCTTAAAAATTTTAAATGTTACTGTTGAATTCTCACGTGGTTCATCTAAAATCAATGAATAGCCTTCTATTTCCAAAACTTCTTTGCTTATACTTAACCCCATTCCTCTACCATTAATTTTCCTTGAAAAATGCATTTCAAATATACGTTCTTTATCTTGTGGCTTAATTGCTAATCCATTATTCGAAAGGTATATACCAGTGTCATCAGCATGCAGTCGTATTATTTTTTCAGGTATATCACTTTGATTAAGCCAATAAATAGCATTATCAATGATATTCACAAAGACAGGATAAAATGTTGAACGGAAGCCAAAGATGGTACGACGCGCAAAACCATTTGTGTGTTTAAATGTGATTTGGTGTCTCTCCATTCTAACTTTAAATAAATCAATTAAAAAGACTTTAATATCCAACAAAGAAATTTCTTCCCTTCTACGATTCAATCTACGATTTAAAGGTGTAAACAAATTCAAATATCCATCTAGATGTTCAAAATTAATTTTAATATTTTTATATACTTTCTCCAGATTCTCATTAACATCCGACCAAGCCTTCAAGTCTTTAATGCTGTGTCTTATAGAATTGACAGTACCATTAAATTCATGATGTAAAATTCCAACAGCCAAGCCTAGCTGACTCAATTCAACATCTGTTTGCAATCGTTCACGCAGTACCTCCAATTCTTCAGAAGTAGCTTCTGCAATTTGATCATTTGTTACAATTTGACCATCTTCTGCCTTTTCTACATAAAAACTTTCAAATTGTCGAATTATACGATCCATTACATCTGTATTGCGTTGGCTTATTGACTCAATCTGTGTTTCCATTGTCATTCTTTCTGACACTAAATTAAAATCATCTTTAGTAGATAGTAACTTAAACTGTCCTTTTACCTCACGTATCTGAGCATCCAAATCTAATATAAGTTCATCGGTTAAATCTTTAATTCGTTTAGAGACTCTCGAAACGACATCATTAGTCTCCTCTTTTTTCTGTTTATTAACAATAAGAGCTTCCTTTGATATTAATTCAACAGCCTGTTCCAAACGCTTTCTTTTATTTACTTCCAACTTTAAACGATTTGTAAATTCTTCAACTAAACCATCTATTTGTTCAAAGTGAAATTTAAATATGCTCTTATCTATAATCTTAAACTCATTCAAATAGGAGTCATAATCCATTTTCATTGCTTTTGTCATTGCAAATCCTTTTGGGGGAGTAATTGACACTTTTTTTCGGTAATCAGTAAGCAATTGTCTTACTTTCATTTCTGAATCTATAAGTTTCTGACTTGCGCTATCTGAATCTTTCATATAAATCAAAGAAGATAGCTCATTCCTAAATTGTAGCATAAAATTATCACAATCCTTTTCAAATTTATGTTCAGATAAAGATTTAAAGAATCTTTCTAAATCTTGAAGGAATTTTTCTTTTTTACCTTTTGCCAACTTATCCCTTCTCTCCAGAGCCTTATAATAAGAATTAATTTCTAACTTACGAGTATTATAGAATTCTGACTGAGGAGTATTTCCTTTTTCATTAAAAAAATCAGCAGCTAACTGCCAGAAAAAGTTTTTCAAGATAGCTTGTAATTGTCTATAAGCTTTATTTTCAATAAATCCTTCACGACCTGCCTTTTCTATCAACCGACTACGCAGACCATTAGCTATTTGAATTGCACCAAACATTCTACGATAAGAGAAAAAGTAGGTTGATGCCCTTTTAGATCTATTTTTTTCTATATCAAGAAAATCATAATCAGAGTCACCATAAGGAAGAATTCTAATATTATCGCGATAGATATACAAGCCACCATATTTATCACCTTTACGTCGAATTATTCCATAATTTTCGACATCAAGCCTTGAACTTTTAAGTTCACCCTGTAAATATGCTAAATTAATAGAGAAAGGGCCACAATCAGTTTCTCTATAATGATTGTCTCGCCAATTTATAACATGATCGTATGTTTTCTCACCATAGATTCTAATCGTACCTTTAAATTGTCCAAATTCATCAAATTGACCTTCAAAATGGTGGTCTGCAATTTCAAATTCTTCAGGCGTAAAAAACTGTTTTTCTTCCAACAAACTGACAAATGTGCCATCATCATATCTATAATCCCGGAAAGCAATATCTATTGTAGGTGCTGGATGATTAGGAGTCATAGTGTTATGAAACCCCATTAACATCTTCTCCATTTTTGTCGCTTCATTCGAATCCCCATCTCCTTCAATATCTGGAATCAAAGATTCACTTACAGGCGAAATAAAAAAATGGGTTCCCCCCTTCTGTATAGCAGTATTTCCTCCTATAACAGAATATATTTCATCAAGATTTGACTTGAAATTATTTATTAGATTTACTATTCGTTGATAATCCGAAACACAAACTTTACCTTTTTCATTAAGTGATTTTAAAGAATTGACACATTCATCTTTCAATAAGTTAATATCTTCTTCAGTAGGTATACCATCAAATTCTTTAACAGGAATTACAACATCATCAATATTCAATCCAGTCAGTTCAAAAATATCCCAACTAATAAATGTTGCAACAATTTTACTTAATGAATCAAATTTTGCTTTCGTCAATATAAGAACCTGACTACCGATTGATGCAATAGCTAATCTACCAATACCTTTTTCACCCATAATAGGTCTTTGAGACTTAGTAGGATCTTTTGGAGGCAGAGCATTATTATTACCAATAACCTTACTATCTGTACCTAAAGTTAACCATCTATCCAAAAAATCGTCTTTAGACATGCCAATTCCATCATCACGTAGAATCAACATATTGCTTTTTCGCAAAAAATCTATATCAAAATGATCAGCATATGCATCATGAGCATTTTTAATCAATTCATTAATCGCTGTAGGAATACCTGCAATTTGTTGTCTTCCCAATAAATCTAACGCTCTTGCCCTTGTTTTAAATTGTGCCATAATTAATCACATTTTGTTGAATTATCAAACCTAATCTTCTCGCATATTCACAAGGAACAGCATTTCCTATTAAGCGCGCCGTTGTTGCAATGCTATTTGATTTAAACACATAATCCTTGGGAAACGTTTGTAGAGTAGCCCCTTCTCTCAATGAAATTGCTCTATCTTCATCTGGATGCCCAAAACGTCCATTTGATATACTAAAAAATTTCGTCGTAATAGTTGGAGCTGGCTTATTCCACCACATACGTCCATAGCTATCTTTAAAACTATCATCTTTACCAACAAAGCATCTCAATTGCAATTCTGCATCATCCGCCCAATCTAATCGGCCACCTCCATTGTGTCTTGTTTTACGTAATCGACGCAAACATTTATCACTCAGTCCAGCTACCGTATGATTAAAATCACTTGAATCCTTATGTCCTGCTTCTATCGTTTGAAATCCATGTAATTTACCTATAAAATCAGAAAGCAATGATTGTTTCTCGTCTGCTTGTGGCAACTGTATCTTCACGTCCAATCGCGTAGCAATAAGTGAGAATCTACGTCTTGACTGAGGAACACCATAATAGCTCATATCTATCACCTTGAACAACATATTTCCATATCCCAGTTCGATAAGTTTACTCTTAAATTCAGGCCATATACTTTGTTTGTTCGTTAAAATACCAGGAACATTTTCTACCAAAACATAACCTGGACGATAATATTCAATAAACCGAGAGAAGTTCCTAAGAAGATCTTTAGTCTTTAAAGAATGTTCTTTATCCGTATTGATAATACTATAAAATTGACATGGGCTACAACCAACCAATATCAAAGAATCATCATTTTGCTGTACACCATAATACTTTTCAAAATGATTACTCCTTAACCTTCTGATATCTTTTTCGATGAATACAGTTCCCTTATTATTAAATTCATAAGTTTCTTTTGCTTCTTTATCAATATCAACACCTGCAATTACATCAATCCCAGCTTGACGTAATCCACATGTCATACCTCCTCCTCCGCAGAAGAAATCTATAGCTTTATATTGTTTCAGTACCATATTATCATTCATTAATTAGACTCTTCATCAAAAACACCTTTAACCTCTCCAAATACTCCGCATTCAAATCCCAATGCAAGGTGTTTTCATAATCACGTTCTTTCTCCTTTATCTTTTTCTTCTCGTTCTTCGATTCACCAAGCAACGCTTCAAGATAACCATAAATCTTTGTTTTCTTGGCCGGTGTGGTCAAAGGTGGAGGTGTTCGACCTTCTATTTGAAGTTGAACAAGCTCTTTTTCATAGTTTTCCCAACAATCAAGGATAGGACGGTTACGAGTATTGATGATATTTTCCAACATATCCTCCAAAGCACCAGCATCTCGATTATCAGGGAACAAGAACAATTCAAATTCTACTCCATCACGTTCTTTGATTGATGAAAGCTCCTTCCAACGTGCCTCATAATCATCATCTGCATCAAAGATGACAAGATTCACTCCTCCCTGATCGGTATTCATCCTCATTCGTTGGAGAATACTTTCGTTAGACAAGTTCTTATAGCCACCCGATGCGTAAATACTATCCTTAGGTGCTACCATCCGGAAAAGATGATGATAGTAATCTTCTACAAACTTCTTATCAGCATCCCCTTCTACTATAATCAGAAACTTCTTCATCACATCACAACACTTCTAATTTCCACATCACTGGCACAAGCGCCTTTCAATCCCTCGAAAGTATATTTATAGGCTTGGAGGCCCTTTTTCAAAGTTCGCTCAATGGTGTATAATCTCAGTTCATCTTTATATTCCGAATGTTCTTCAAGCATTTCGTTGAGATAAGTTAGAGTTTCCTTGCTATGGGTCGTCACAAAGATTTGCTTATTGCTTGATACAGCCAACATAAATATTGCTTCCCATATTTTCCGATAAGCAGAATAATGCAAGCCATTGTCTATCTCGTCAATTAGGATAATGTTGTTCATCGGATTGGCAGATGAAGCCACGATATTCAGGTAACGACGCATACCATCACCCACCATCCTAAGAGGTAACTTTTCAAGCATATTCTCAAAATCCACATAAACATCGTCCTGTAGAATGTCAATGTCAACAATACGGGAATCAAAATGAGTCAAACGCTCCAATACGACCGATTTTTTCTTACGTTTGAAAAGTTCGGTCAATGCTGCCGGAAGGTTTACTCCCCACATATCAGAGGTAAGAAAGACTGTCTGGTATTTTTCCAAATAACCCTCTGCTGTTTTCTTGTTTGACAAGGAACCATCAGGCTTAATGGTCATGGAACTTTGAAACTTCTTGAGAAAACCATGCTCATGAGTTTCAAAATTCAATTCTATCGTATTGATGAAAGACTTCGTATCAGAAGAAGGCATTCTTCCATTCTGACCTTTTGACAAAGACAAGAACTCTTGGTCATCGAACTTATAAGAAACCTGAAGCTGGAGTTTTCGTTCATTGCCATCTGATTGCTCTGCCGAAATCTCCGGAGATGTCTTGATATCCATATTATGGAACAAATAAGAGATATCCGAAAAACCGACATAATAATTCTTGGTCCTGATTCTATTCAAGTTTTGCGGCATTTCCGGATTGGACATCCCTGCAAGCAAGTGTATGGCCTCCAAAACCGAACTTTTGCCCGAATTGTTCTGCCCGAGAAAGACATTCACACGGGAAAGGTCATCAATCTTCAGATGATCTATACCTCTAAAATTATTTATTTCGATATTCTTGAATCCGTCCATACATTCGATTGTTTTAATTTATCTTGCAAATATAGCATTTTTTATTGTAAAACTGCGATTTAATCCGAATAAAATCCATCAACCCTTCATACTCCTTAATAATCAACTAATTACCCCTTCAAGAATCCGTCAGCAATCCGTTATGAAACCATCACCACCTTGTACATATTTCCTTTCACCGTATGCACACGTTCACCATGATAACGAGGGATATACGAATCTATCATAGAACATATTTAAATCAAACTCGAAAGGGATGCAAATCCGCACCCCTTAATCTATCCAAACTAAAAACAACTGAAATCTGAAACCCTGAAATCGGTCACTTGAGCTTCACCCCATCAGCTGTGGGAAAATGCATGCCGTACAGTGTCCAGCCTTCTTGCTTGACACGCTCGAGGACGGACTTGCGCGAGGCGATGGCAGCCTCCCGATCCATGTCGTAACGGGCACAGTATTCAGGATGCTCCAACTGGAGGGCGATGCCGTGCATGATGTCGCCGGCTATCAGCTTGTCGCCCGTGAGATAGAGGGTGTGGCCGGGAGTGTGGCCGTAAGCCGGGAGGGCTTGCACTCCGCAGGGCAAGGCTTCGTCCGGAGCGAACTTCACCAGGCGATCGCCGTAGGCAGCAACCAGCGCCTGCACGTTGGGCGATTCTTTCCAGGCATCGAGTTCTACCGACGGGATGTAAAGCTTGGCTCGCGCGAAGACTGCCTGACCATCCTTCAGAAGGCCACCGATGTGGTCGCCATGCAGATGGGTGATGAAGATGGCGTCGATATCCATCGGCGCGAAACCCAATGCCTGCAGCTGTGGGAGCATCTGCGAATCGTCGTTGCCATTGCCGGCATCGAAGAGCAGCTGCTGGCCATCTTTCTCGAGAAGCATCACGGAAACGGAGGATGGGATGCCGTCGGCTATGCCTAACGATGCAACCAGTTCATCGGGCACTTCGCCAAAGAGCGACACGGGCATGGTGCGGAGCGCAGGATTGTCGAAAATCACGTGAAGACGGGATTCGGAGGCGGTGTTTCCGCCGCAGGAGGTCAGCACACTTATCAGTGCGGCAAGACCGAGAAGGAGATGTTTCTTCATAATCGGTATGTTTAATTTCATTATCGCAAAGTTAATACTTTTATGCAAAACAACAACTGAATTACTGAACAAAATCCTTCAATCCATCATACTCCCTAATTATCAACCGATTACCCCTTCAAGAATCCTTCAGCAATCCGTCATGCAACCATCACCACCTTGTACATATTTCCTTTCACCGTATGCACACGTTCGGCACCCAACGAGGTGAGCAACCTGCCGAAACGGTTGATATTCATACCCTGCATTTCCTTGGGGAAATCGTGCGTCAAACGGGTGTAGAGTTCACCGGACGCACGGAGCTCGTAGTCCTCCCCTTCCTCGGGCAAGCGGAAGCGACGGAAGAACACGTCGTGCTCGGGCGGATAGGCATAGAAAGGACGGTTGTGCTCCATCAGCTCCTTCTCCTCTTCGGGGGTGAACCAATAGCGTTCGCCGGCATCGAGTTCGGCTTTCAGTTGGGCGAAAAGCTGCTTGTGCTCCAAAGGTGTGCAGTCGATTTTATGCTTCAACTCCACGCAGAGGTAACGACGGCTTCCCGTGGGGTCGTTCAACAAATCCATCCGGTTGCTCGTGCCGATGAACGAGGCGATGCGGGGCAGGTGGCTGTATTGCACCCGGTGCGCCTTGCGATAGTGCAGGGCGGTCATCTGCATCAGGTTCTTCAGCAAGGGGAGCTTGCGGGGTGAAAGCTTGTCGTACTCATCCAAGTTGACCAACCCGAAGAGCGAGAGTTTCTGTTCGCATCCGGACGAGCTGTTGAGGTCAAAGCTATCGGTGTAATAGTTGACCAACGACTCGGGCATCAAGAGCCGGCAGAAGGTGGACTTGCCCATCCCCTGACGGGGGCTGACGAGCAACGGAGCCACGGCATTGGCACAACGCCCCATCCTGCCCGACCACTGGGCAGCCATACCGAGCATCCACTTGTGGAAACCGCTCACCCAATGCTCCGCCGAAGATACACGAAGAGCCAGAGGTGTGACACGGTCGATGCCGTCCCATTGGGGCAACCCGTCCATATAGGCAAGGAAAGGATGGAAGTCCGCCAAACGCTCGGAGTTGAGCAGGCGGGTCACGTCCTTGTCCCAGCAGTTGATGCCGTGGTCGCGCGCATCCAGGCAGAGGGTATTTGCCGCACGTTGGGTGACAGGACGATAAACCGTCTCGCCCTTGTCCGCCACTTCCGCCTGCTCGGTCAGCACATTGAAGCGGAAATCACAACGGGCAAGCAGATATTCTTCCAACCCCTGCAACAACAGTGCCGAAGAAGAAGTCCTCTCCTTTAAAGGAGGTTCTTCACTAAAGAGGTTCTCCACTTGTCCGGCCTTCTTGCCGAACCATTTTCTCCAAATTCTGATAATCAAATCCTTCATAATCGTTCGCTTTTTTGTTTTTTGTAGCTACAAATATATAGTCAAAAAATAGCGTTTTGCAAGTTTCCGATGAACATTGTCCGTGAAAAATGAACTAATGCGAAGATGTATAAGACATTAGCCTCCGCGACTATATGAATTAGAAAAAACGTCTTGAAATCATCACTTCTTCACATCCGTGAAGAGCCTTCGTCACATATTGTGACGAAGCTTAGCTACATATTATGAAGAAGCTTCGCAACATTTGTGAAGAACAGAACGAATCAGCACGTTCAAGTTAATTTTCCCGCATCTTCCGGCTAATTCTCCAAGAACTTCTACATAGAGAGGAGAACGGGTGTCGGGGCACCGCCCACGAGGCCGGCAACAGGCATCAGACACGGCTGAAGCATCCTGACGGATTGCTGAAGGATTTTCACGTCCATAATACATTGACAATCAAGGAATCTGAAGCATTGAAGGATTTTTTCGGAAAAACATCTTTACTTATGCCGGATTTTGCTTATTTTTGTCTGCTAAAGAAAAAAAGGAAAAGACCCATGATCAAACCTATCTATTTTGCCCCTCTGCAAGGCTATACAGACGATGTTTATCGCCGCATACACCATGAACTGGTAGGCGGAATCGAGAGTTATTTCACCCCGTTCGTAAGAATGGAAGGCGGCGGCGTGCGCACCAAGGACATGCGCGACATCCGTCCGGAGTTCAACAAGGGCGTGCCCGTGGTGCCGCAAGTCATCGCCAAGACGATGAAGGAATTCACCTATCTGACGGACATCGTCGAAGCCAAAGGATACAAGTGGATAGACATCAACATGGGGTGCCCCTTCCCGCTGCAAGCCAAGCACGGACGCGGATCGGGACTGCTGGCGCACACGGACATCATCGAGGAAATGGCAAAGGCCATCGATGCGAAGAAGGACATCAACTTCTCCGTGAAGATGCGCCTCGGATGGGAAAGCAAGGACGAATGGCGACCCGTGCTCGACATACTGAACGGCATCCACCTGCGCCAAATCACGCTGCATCCGCGCATCGGCATACAGCAATACAAAGGCGAGCTGGACATGGATTCGTTCTTCGAATTCTATGCCGGCTGCAAGCATCAGCTGGTGTATAACGGCGAGCTGAAAACGGTGAAGGAAATGCAACTGATGGTGGAACGGTTTCCGGGATTGGCGGGCATCATGGTGGGTCGCGGACTCTTGGCGCGCCCGTGGCTGGCAGCGGAATATGAATCGGGCGAAGAGTGGCCCGAGGAAAAGCGCCGAGCCATGCTGCACGAATTCCACAACCGACTGATGGCGCATTACGAAACGACGGCCAACAGCGAAGCGCAGCTTCACGGACGCCTCCGCCTCTTCTGGGAATACATGGAGGAGGAATTGGGACGCAAGCTGCACAAGAAAATCATGAAGGCCGGCAATCTGAAGAATTATCTGGCGGCAGTGAGGGAGGTGTGATTTATTTCGTGGATGTTTTTTGTAAGGCACGGATTTTTCACTTCGTTCAAGGAGCTCCACGGATTTCACGGAACATTCTGTCATTCAGAACGGAACGAAGTGTAGTGAAGACGTGTTGTTGAGCGAAGCGAAAAATCTCGGATACATCAAGTGGGTGTTCCCGAGATCCTTCGTCGCTTCGCTCCTCTGGATGACAACTTAGTATTCAGAACCGGCATCCATACCCTAACATGAACACCAGATTGTCCTTATCACCGAACATGAAGCGGGTCTCCGCATTCAAGTAACTGCGTGCGGACAACGGAAGCGTGATGCCTCCACCGAGGTTGACGGCAAAGTCCGAGGTATTGTCACGTTTTTCCTTGATTTCATTTCCGTTGAAGGTGGAGGTGCGGTCGCCGTAGAAATTGTTCTGCATCCCTACCCCCGCCAACGGATAGACCTGGAATCCCTGACCGTCGGCCTTGAAGTTGAACACATAGTGGAAGTTCACGTTCACATCGAGGCCCGTCACCTTGTCCTTCGGGAAGAAGAAGGTCACATCCGGCGCAATGCGGAGATTGTTGGCGATGGCATAGCGGTATTGAAGCCCCAAGCCAAAGCGCTGGTAATTGCTCTGATAACCGGCATTGGCCATGAACGAGGAATCTCCCTTGCGGCTCTGGGCGTTCATCCCCAGAGCCAATACCATCGAAAAAAACA
>JAFQBF010000004.1 GCA_017416735.1 Bacteroidaceae bacterium
CGTCAAGGGGACTAACCCTCCTATCGGTCGTGTTACCGACATCGACGGTAAGTTCACCATCGATGATTGCCCGTCTTCAGCAACAACCCTTGTTGTATCGTTCGTGGGTTTGCGTACTGAAGAAGTAGCTATCGCTCCGGGTGTGCTCAACATCATGTTGAAGTCTGCAACCGAATCATTGGACGAAGTTGTTGTAACCGCTCAGGGTTTGAGCCGTAAGGAAAAGTCAATCGGTTACTCTGCCCAGAAGGTGGATGGCGAAAAGTTGACCGCTGCCCGTCAGACTGACCTTGGTAACGCTATGGCCGGTAAAATTGCCGGTGCCCGTTTCTTTGGTGCTTCTGGTGCTACCTTCGACTCAGGTTCTATCGTGCTCCGTGGTTCTTCAGATTTCTTGTCGCCGGAAGGTAGCGAACCGATTTACGTGGTTGACGGTTCTATCACTAACAAGAATGCGGTGAATATGGACGACGTTGAATCTATCAACGTATTGAAGGGTGCTGCTGCAACTGCTTTGTACGGTTCACAAGGTGGTAACGGTGCCGTTATCATTACAACCAAGAAGGCTGAAGGTGGTAAGGGCCGTATTGAAGTTAGTCATACTTTGACTTTTGACAAGTACTACAACCACTTCGACATGCAGAAGCAGTATGGTGGCGGTAGCTATGGTTACGACGGTGCTATCTTGGGTAATTACGACGAATACAAGGATGTGGATACCATGAACCCTGCTTTCCTGTATGGCAATCAGTATGGTGAAATGGTTAATGCAGACGGAACTTACTATATGGACTTCGGTTCTGATGAAAGTTGGGGTGCCCGTTATGACAAGAACGTATTGGTAGCTACTCCGCTTTACTACGATGAAACAAGTGCCATGTATGGCAAGGCCAAACCTTGGGTTCATGGCTTGGATATGGCAGACTTGTTCCAGACAGGTGTTTCTAATACAACCAACATCTCATTCGCTAAGGCCGGTAAGGACTATAGCTCACGTATTTCGTTCACTAACAGCACACGCGATGGTGTACAACAGAATTCTGATGCCGTACGCCGTTACTTGGCTGTGAAGACTTCTTACAAGCCTGCAGATTGGGTAAACGTATCTTTGGACTACAAGTACACTTACCGTCGCAACCACAACGGTGCATCGGAAGGTTACGGTGCTGCTACCAATGCATTCCATGAATACTTGCAGTGGGGTCAGACTCAAGTGGATTTGGATGATTACCGCGACTATATGCGTCCGGACGGTAGCTGGAGAACTTGGAATGTTATTAGTCCTACTAACAACAAGGCACGTTTCCATGACAATCCGTATGCGCTTTTTGACAAGAGCAACTCTTATACTACTTATCGTTGGAATGTATTCACTGGTGACGTAACTTTCAACTTGCCGTTCAATATCAAGGCAGGCGTACGTGTAATCGGTAACATGCGTGCTCACGATTCAGAAACCAAGCGCAACGACGGTTCTATCAACTTCAGCTCTTATTTCTATGCTGAACAGGGCCACGTAAGCGACTTGACTACTCAAGGTAGCTTGACTTGGGGTGACCGTTTCATCGACGACCGTTTGTCTGTAGATGCAGCAGCCTTCATCGAACAGCGCAACTACGACTATAAATATGTGTATGGTAACACCAACAACGGCTTGATTATGGATGGTTACTTTAACATCGCAGCCTCAAATGGTGCTCCGACTGTTATCAATTATGAACAGCACTACAAGACCCGCAGTATTTTCGGTACTGCTACTGTAGGTTTTGACGACACTTACTTCTTGGACGGTTCTATCCGTAACGACTGGGATTCTCGTCTTCCGGTTGCCAACAACAGCTTCCTTTACGGTGGTCTTTCTGCATCCGTAATGTTGAACCAGTTGATTAAGGATGTTGAATGGTTGGATTATTGGAAAATTCGTGGTTCTTTCGCACAGGTAGGTTCTACTTTGGGCGCATACAATACCATTATGGCTTACAACTACACCAACAGCAGCAACTACAACTATAAGTACAACAATATGACTTCGTTGTACCCGTCTGCTACTCAGTTGAATCCGAGCATCAAGCCGACTATTTCGACTTCATATGAAGTGGGTACTGAATTCCGTTTGTTCGAAAACCGCTTCTGGGGTGACATCAACTATTATAGCCGTGATACCAAGAACCAAATCTTGAACATGAATGTAGCTCCTCAGTCAGGTTTCAATAGCCGCCAATTGAACTCTGGTTTGGTTCGTAACCGTGGTGTCGAAATCAGCTTGGGTGGTACTCCAGTACAGACCAAAAACTTCCAATGGAATGTCGAAGGTAACATTTCTAAGAACAAGAATGAATTGGTGGAATTGAACAAGGATATGACTAAGTATCAGATTTCTTGGAGTTCATTCCAGTATCGTTGGTACTTGTGGGCTGAAGAAGGTCAACCTTTGGGTCAAATCAAGACTATGGCCCGCTGGAAACGTAACGATGAAGGCAAGCTTGTACTTCAACCAACAACAGCCTCTTCATGGGGCGGTGGCTGGAGACCTATTTATGAATTGAATAAAGAAGAGCAGGTTGGTAACTTCCAGCCAGACTGGACAGGTGGTTTCTCTACTAACATCAAGTACAAGAACTTCCGTTTAGCTGCTAACTTCGACTTCTCTATCGGTGGTCAGATGGTATCTTGGACTAACATGTGGGCTGCTGGTTCCGGTCTTTCTGCTAGAACAGCTGAGTTGAACGATAAGGGCGTAAACGTACGTGAGCCGCTTAGCAAGGGCGGTGGTATCCGTGTAGATGGTGTGGATGAAGACGGTAAGCCTGTTACAGCTTACATGAACGCATACCAATATTACCATGAATTGGCTAATGTTGATTTGGACGAATGGATTTACGACCGTACTTACGTGAAGATGCGTGAATTGTCTGTATCGTATGACTTCCCGAAGAATTTGTTGAAGAAGGCCGGTATCGGCTTGAACGATGCAAGCATCTCATTCGTGGCAACTAACCCATGGCTGATTTACTCTGCTTGTCCGAATGTTGACCCGTCTGAATCTGGTTCTAACTGGATTGAAGGTGGTCAGGCCGCTTCTACCCGTTCATTCGGTTTCACAGTTAAGTTAGGTTTCTAATTAATTAAAGGAGAAAAGGATTATGAAATATATCAAATCATTAGCAGTTGCCGCTTTGGCGCTTGCAGCTACAAGCTGTGATATGGGCGATTTCGGTGACATCAACGCCAATCCGAACAAGCCAAGTACCGCATATACTAATATGCTCTTTACTTACTCTGCTCAGTGGGTGCGTAACTTCACCATGAATGGTTCAACATATGACCCTTGGATGCAGTTGAGAACCGGTTACTTGTCAGAATCAAAGAATAACCAATATGGTGGTTTGACCAGTACAAGTACATTCGGAACAGCCAGCTACTACTATTATTATATCAAGAACTTGAATACAATTATTGCATTGAATTCGGATGAAGCTACCAAGAATGAAGTTTATGTTACTTCTTTTGGTGACAATGCTAATCAGATTGCAGCATCTAGAACTCTCCGTGCGTTTTATTTCATGACTTTGACAGACATCCTCGGTCCGCTTCCTTACAGTGAAGCCTTCAAGGGTGAAAGCGAAGGCATCTGGTCACCAAAGTACGATTCTCAGGAATCCATCTATGCGGCTTTGGATGCAGACTTGGTGGAAGCATACAGTCAGTTCAATGAAAATGCTTCTTTAAGTAAGGCTGATATTTTATACAACGGTGACATCAACAAGTGGAAGAAGTTCAACGCTTCACTCCGTATGATGATGGCCATCAAGATGAAGGATGTGGATCCGACCAATGGTCAGGCTCGTTTCGCTAAGGCTTATGCTGACGGTGGCATGACCGAAGTGGAAGATGGTTTCCACTATACATTTGATGCATCTAACGCTGACTATTCATCTTGGATGTACTATGTAGGTAATGCGAATTATGCTGCTGCTAACCAGAATTTTGTCCCGAATGCATTCATTGTAAATGCATTGAAGGAATACAATGACCCGCGTATGTTCTCTTACTTTACATTGGACGGTTACAAGGGTAAGGTAGAAGGTAACCCAGCTGATGTCAATGCTTACAAAGGTGTACCTTTCGGCTTTGAAACAAATACTGAAGTAATTGCTGCTGCTGAAGGTTGCGCCAGTGTAAATGCTACATACTGCGAAGCAGGTGCTACTTACGGTTTGATTACAACAGCCCGTACTAAGTTGGTTGAAGCGGAAGCTGCCGTTTTGGGTTGGATTGATGCAGATCCGAAGGCATTGTATGAAGCTGGTATCAAGGCATCGTTCGACTTCCAGGCTACTTACCACACAGACGTAACCAAGATTGGTGGTGAAACATGTGTAGATGACTATTTGGCTTCTGAAAAGATTGCTTTGTCAAGCGACAAGGAAACAGCTTTGAAGCAGATTGTAATGCAACGTTTTTTGGCAGGTTTCATGACAGACGCTATCGAAAGCTGGTCTGACTGGCGTCGTTACAATGTACCAGAAATGCCGATGACTACATGGCAGATTCAGCAAGGTAATGTTGCTTATCCATATCGTTTGACATATGACCCAACAGAAGAAGAAACCAATGAAGATAATGTGAATGCTGCTATCAGCGAATGGTTGGGCGGTGAAGATGGTCTTTGGTCTCGCGTATGGTGGGACGTTGCAGACAACCACTAATAATCAATAAAATTATAGTAAATTATACATTCTCTCTTAAAGTATAATTTTCCCGGTGGCTATTCTCAGTGATGAGCGTAGCCACCATCTTTTTGTACATATGACAAGCAATAAAATCCTTCCACCGATACGTATGTATGCTATCGTTGGAAGGTATAAAAGAAGAAGTCTGGGTATTGTAGAAAAGACTCGAAAAATTAGATTTCCTCGCACACCACCATCTCCATCCCTCGGTACACGATTACAATCTTATGCAAAGCGGTATGTCCTACCGATGACTTCACCCGTTCAGTCCCCGCATAGCTATTGGCCTGGGCAATAGCTTCCTGACGGAGCTGTTCGACACGTTCGTCCGTATCCTTGCCCTTGGCATACTTGAACTCTACAATATAGCTGTGGCGCATATCCTTGTAGATTTCCAATTCAGGGCGAAGATACAAATCCACATAGCCCTGCTGGCACTCCTGTTCGGACACGGGACGATAGAAACGGTTCAGCGCCGTCATAGCTAACGTGAAGCCGTGGACAAACGACTCGCCCTTCTGTTTGTCGCGTTGCGAGGCATAGCGTTGCAGACATTCGGCAATGTAGCCGAAGTAGTTCTGCCATTCGTTGTAATAAGCCAGACGTTGTGAAAGCTCGCTGCGGATGTAGTCTTCCTGCGATAGATGTTCCTGGTCGTATGTATCCAACAAGTATTTATATAGTTGTTCGCGTACTACCTGGTTGGGGATGATGAGTTTGGTATAGCCATCCATCGTTTCATCGATACTCAGCATACCAAAATAATAGAGCAGACTCACGAAGTTGCGTGGGTCGGTGATGCTGCGGGCAGGAAAGCTGGTTTTCAGCTCGGCTGCGATATAGCCCTGTTCGGCTATGCGGCGGATGATGGAGGCATCGTGACCGAACTCGTTGTCGCGACGAACCAGCATACGAAGCTTGTTGTAGTCCGTGCGGATGTTGTCGTCAAGCATATACTTAGGCACATTGCCATTGCGTCTCACGTAATTGTCCACGAAGTAAAGTACCATACTTGCATTGTACATAGTGATACGACCATAGCTTTCTTCCGCAAAACAATAGTTGTCATACCAAGGTTTCATTATCTCTATCAGTTCGTCCGTAGTGTGGTGGAACTCGCAGGTAGTGCGGTAGTAGTCCAGCATTTCCCGTACTTCCCTTTCCGTAAAGCCCATCAGCTCATTGAATTCGGACGACAATGAGTAATTGGTGCCGATGTTGAAACCGCTGGTTACATCATCCATCGTCACAGGGCTGACACCTGTCACGAAGCAGCGCTCGATGGCCGTCTTGGTGCCTGCCTTGACAGTGTTGAAGAATTTTCGGAAATAACCCTCGCCGTGCGTCTCGCTCTCATAGTCCCTCAGGCGAGCAGGATCCGACAGGATGTCGTTCGTAAAGTGGTCGTACTCGTCAATGAAGAGGAAAATCTTGCGACCCACCTTGGCACATTCTTCACAAAGGAAGTCCAACTGAGCCACAGCGTCTTCTTTCTCGTTCATCCTTTCCTGAATACCCTCGGGCAAGTATTGGGCATAGACGTCGCAAAAAACATTGAACCTCGTGTTGCAATGTGTGTCCATCGAACCTTTATAATTACCCAAAGTACCATCTATGATTGAAAAGTCAAGCTCTATGATAAGATAGGAGTTCCGTTCTTCCGTCGGGTTCTCACCTATATATAATCCACCGAACAGCTTCTCGAACCGGTCGGCACGGTTGATGTCATAGTAATGCTTCAGCATAGAGAGCGTCAGACTCTTGCCGAAACGGCGTGGACGGATGAAGAAAAAGAATTTGTTGGCCTTCTCAAACTCAGGTATTAAATGGGTCTTGTCTACAAAGTAACAGTCTCTGCGGACACTGGCAAAGTTCGCCATCCCGTAGGGGATGCGCTTGCGATTAACGGTCTTGTTCGGTTCCATATCTTTTCGAGTTACGCACGTTGTTGCGCAAAGATAATGTAAGGTAACTGAAAAGCCAAATTTTCGGAAACTTTTCTATTGGGTAGTTCTGCTTTCATTGCCCAATCTCCCAATAACGAAAACGGGTAGAAAAAGGGTAGAACAATCGGGAGTAAAAAATCTCGGTAGCATCAATTTTGCGCATTCTGATTTTTCGCTTTGTTCAACAAACCGTCCTCGTCACTTCATTTCTCAGAATGACACGAGTAGGGGAGGAGGAACAGGCAACAAGCTTAAAATGGTAGAACATGGGTAGAACAAGATTGCAGCATCCCCCTTTCACAAAGCTTCTAAAAAGGGATGGCCTGTATCTTGTCAGTTTTTTCTTATTTTACTAACATCTTGCATTTCAATTATTTACAGACTGACGAAGTTCCCGCGGAACTTTGTTTTAAAATGTTTTTACCTGCCGTAAAAAATAACAAACAAATGAGAGAACTAAATAATGTTTAATTAAAAAAAGAGAGATTTATGAAAAGAAAATTGATGCTGTTGATGGCCTACCTATTCATAGGTATCGGCTTAGTAAACGCACAGATTTCGAAAGTAACCGGTACGGTTATCTCGGAAGAAGATGGTTTGCCTATCATCGGTGCCTCTGTTGTGGTTAAGGGCACAAACCCTCCAGTCGGTGTCGTGACTGATATAGACGGTAAGTTTATATTGTCTGGCATTCCAGCAGATGCAAAAACATTGATGATTTCGTACGTTGGTATGAAAACTCAGGAAGTGGCTATCACTCGCACTGTAAACATTGTGATGAAATCGGACACTGAAATGCTGGATGAAGTGATGGTTGTTGCCTTCGGTACGCAAACAAAGTCTTCATTTACAGGTTCGGCTTCTATTGTTGGTGCTGAAGAACTTTCAAAGCACGTAACGACTAACGTTGCGAACGCATTGGTAGGTTCTACTCCTGGTCTTCAGCTCCGTGGCGGTTCCGGTGCTCCGGGTGCTGGACAAGGTAGTATCAAAATCCGTGGTATCGCTTCTATGTATGCTGATACAGATCCGTTGATTATCGTGGATGGTGCTCCGTACAGTGCTTCTTTGAGTAACATTCCACAAGAAGACATCGAAAACGTAACCGTATTGAAGGATGCTGCTTCGGCTGCCCTTTATGGTGCACGTGGTGCTGCAGGTGTAATCCTTGTGACTACCAAAACAGGCAAGAACAAGAAAGCTCAAATCAATTTGGACATCAAGATGGGTTCAAACAGCCGTGCTGTGCAAGATTATGAAACCATCAACGATCCGGGCAAGTATTACGAAACAATCTATGGCCAATATCGTGACTATTATTACTACACACAGGGCCAGGACAATGCTACCGCAAATGCAAATGCCAACAAGACTATGTTGAACCACTTGGGTTACAACATCTATACTGTGCCTGATGGCCAGTACTTGATTGGTTTGGATGGTAAATTGAATCCGAATGCTACATTGGGTCGTTCTTACGAAGCAAACGGTGAAACATATTACTTGATTAATGATAACTGGCGCGACCAAGCATATAGCAATGCACTCCGTCAGGAATATAATGTGAGTGTAAATGGTGCCATGGACAAGGGGGCATTTTATGCAAGTTTGAGCTATCTGGACGAAGATGGTATCATCGAATATTCTGGCTACAAGCGTCTTTCTGCCCGATTGAAAGCTGATTATCAAGCTACCAAGTGGTTGAAGGTGGGCGCCAATGTGGGTTATACCAACTCAGAGACTGAATCGAACCCGAACCTGGGTACTTCTTGGAACTCTACCAACTTGATGTACTATACATCTATGATTGCTCCGATTTATCCGATTTACGTACGTGTATTGGATGCCAACGGCAACCCCACTATCCGTACAGACGAACACGGAAATCCTCATTATGACTATGGTGTAGCAGCAAGCAACTTCCCAACATTGACTCGTGCATTTATGTCAACCGGTAACCCGTTCGGTTCTAACCGTTACAATGAATACTGGAGCTATGGTGACAAGTTGAACGGTACATTTACAGCCGATGTCAACTTTACTGATTTCTTGAAGTTCAATGCTACCAGCACCCTCGACTGGGGTCATACCAATGACTCACGATACGAAACCAGCCTTTATGGCCCGGCGGTATCTGCAGGTGGTAGAATCCACAAGACTCAAACAGACAGCAAGCGTCAGAACCACGTTCAGACATTGACTTACTTTGATACATTCGGCAAGCACAACGTAACAGTAATGGCCGGTCATGAATATTATCATACCAAGACCACTTACTTGTATGCTTATGGTACCGGTATCTTCACACCGGAAATTCCGGAAATCAATGGTGCTGCCAAGGCACAGGATGCAGATTCGTACGTATCTGAATACAATGTGGAAGGTTTCTTCGGTAACATGCAGTATAATTACGATGAAAAGTACTTTGCATCGGCATCTTTCCGTCGTGATGCTTCTTCACGCTTTGCCAAGGCAAACCGCTGGGGTAACTTCTGGTCTGTAGGTGGCGCATGGTTGATGAACCACGAATCATTCCTGGAAGACGTGAAGTGGATTGACCAATTGAAGCTGAAGGCATCTATCGGTCAGCAAGGTAACGATAACATTGGCAACTGGGCTTACACAGACCTTTATAGCCTGACTCCGGTTTCTGACATGCAAATGTCTGCTTCATTCGCTCAAATCGGTAACCCGGACATCACATGGGAAACTACTACTAACTTCAACATTGGTGTTGAATTTGAACTTTTCAAGAGCCGTTTGACTGGTACCATCGACTATTACAACAAGAAGACTACTGACTTGCTCTTCTGGTTGTCAGTTCCTGAATCAGCCGGTTCACGCGGTTACTATGGTAACATCGGTGACATCCGTAACTCCGGTATCGAATTGGCATTACAAGGTTCCATTATCCGTACCAAGGATATTGACTGGAGCGTGAACTTCAACATCTCACACAACAAGGATGAAATCCTGAAACTTCCGGAAGCAAAGATTGCTCAATTGGGTGGCTTTACTGAAAATAGCCGTTGGTACAAGGAAGGCGGTCCGTTGTATAACCGTTTCTGTGCTGAATATGCTGGCGTGAACGAAAAGGGTGAAGCTCTTTACTATGTGGATTCAGAATTGGGTCTTGGCGTGACTAACCGTCCGGGTAAGAACCGTGATATGACAACTACCAACCCTAACAGTGCAACCAAGTATGAACAAGGAAGCAGTACTCCTGATGCATTCGGTGGTTTTGGTACCGCATTGTCAATTTATGGTTTTGACTTTTCTGTAACATTCGACTATCAGTTGGGTGGTGAAATCTACGATAGCCGTTATGCAAGTTTGATGGGTAACGTTGCCGATTCTGGTAGTGCAGGTAATGCCATCCACGTGGATATCTTGAAGTCTTGGTCTCCAAACAATACATCCAGTAACATTCCACGTTCCATGTATATGGACCAATATACAACTGCGACTTCAGACCGCTTCATGACCAGTGCAAGTTATTTGAACTTCCAGTCGTTTACAGTAGGTTATACATTCCCGAAGAAGTGGTTGGAACCTCTGGGTATCAACAAGCTGCGCTTGTATGCTTCAGGCGAGAACCTCTGTTTCTGGTCTGCACGTAAGGGTCTTGACCCGCGTTATTCATACTCTTCAAGCGAGTCACTCAATGTTTACTCTCCGGTACGTACTATCATGGGAGGTATTCAATTGTCATTCTAAATTAGTTAAAGGAAAAAGATATGAAAAATATAGTTAAATTATTCTCGGTTTCGATGGCTTGTCTGGCTTTGACCACCACAAGCTGTATCAAGGAGATTGACCCGCAAAATTCTACCATCACTGCAGATCAGGCTGCCAATGCTCCGGGTGCATTCAACAATTATGTAGCGGCCATAACCAGTACAATGGCAGGTACTTTTGTTTATAACAGTAACCCGTACGACTTCGGTTATCCATCTTTCTTCTTACAGCGTGACGTAATGGGTCAGGATATTGCATTGGAAGATGATGGTTCCGAATGGTTTTCTACTTGGTATGCCTGCGGTACAGGTCTTGGTCCTCAATATGCTGTTTCACAAATTCCTTGGACTTATTATTATAAGTGGATCAAGAGTTGTAATACCGTCATTACTTTAGGTGGAGAAAATCCGGATGAAGACAAGGTTTCGGGTGTAGGTATCGCTTATGCTATGCGTGCATTCTACTATATGGATATGGCGCGTATGTTTGCTCCTAAAACTTACGCAAAGGACAAAAATGCTCCTACTGTCCCCATCGTACTTGAAACTACGACATTGGACGAGTTGACAAAGAATCCGCGTGCTACGAATGAAGTAATGTGGAACCAGATTCTTTCTGACTTGGACAAGGCCGAACAGTATTTGGCAAATTATAAGCGTCCGAACAAGTTGACACCAGACCTCTCTGTCGTATATGGTATGAAGGCACGTGCTTACTTGACTATGGAAAACTGGGCAAAGGCTGAAGAATATGCCAAGAAGGCTCAAGCCGGTTACACAATGATGGACGAAGAACAGTTCCTTTCAAGAACCGAAGGTTTCAATACCATCAACGATTCTTGGATGTTTGCAGTGGCTTACAAAAGCACAGATGAAAACATCCTGGACAACGATGGTGACTCCAGTTGGGGTGCTCAGATGATTATCGAAGTTTTTGAGTCTGGTTGTGGTTATGCTTCCAACTATGGTGCTCCAAAGCGTATTGACAATCACCTTTATAATTCTATTCCGGATACTGACTTCCGAAAGAAGACATTCGTTGACTTTGCAATCGATGAAATGTCTGAAGAAGAAGCCATCGCAGCATTGGAAGCATATTCTGATTCTCCGAAAGGAATCTTGGGTACAGCTGCAGCAACCGGTACAGCGGTTGTTGGCGGTCTTCAAGTGAAGTTCCGTCCTAAGGGAGGCGAACATGTGAATCAGTATGCCGCATTTACTGTAGATGTACCTGTAATGCGTGTAGAAGAAATGATGTTGATTGAGGCTGAAGCAGCCGGTATGCAGGATGAAGCAAGAGGTATTGCCTTGTTGACCAATTTTGCAAAGACTCGTGATGCCAGCTACGAGTATGGTGTGCATGCTCCTGAAACTTATGGTAGCAATTATGCTACTCAGTTCCAGAACGAAGTATGGTGGCAACGCCGTGTAGAATTGTGGGGTGAAGGTTTTGCTACATTCGACATCAAGCGTCTGGACAAGCAGGTTATCCGTAGCTATGCAGGTACTAATCACCCGGAAGGAAAGCGTTGGAATGCAGATGTTTATGGTAAGAGCGAAGGCAATCAGTACCCAGGTTGGATGGACCTTTGTATCGTTCAGACTGAAGGTAACTACAATACGGAATTGGTTAACAATCCGACCCCTATTATGCCTACATCCGATTCTGCAGAATATAGCTGGTAATAAGAATTTAACAGATATAAAAAGATGAATTTTATGAAGAAATATATCTATAGTTTGTTTGCAGTGCTTTTGGCTACTGCTACAATGACCTCGTGTACAGAAGAAGAAGGCAGTGTACCAGGCAATGATGCGCAGCCTAATGTGGTGATGTATGCATATACTGCAAAGAAACCTTATAACGAAGACAATGACGTAACTCTCCGTTTGGCTTTCAACAATAAGGTAGAAGCAGCATATTATTTGGCAGAAAAAGCATCTGAAAAGGATGCCAAACTCTCTTCTATGGGAGAAGAAGGTTATATGGACTATGTAGTATCTAATGGTACTAAGATTGCAGACGTGGCTTCGGATGCCGATCTTACCGTTACTGATATGTATGGCAAGTATGCTATTACAGTAGTGGCAGTGAATGGTAATAAAAAGGCAATTGCAGCAACCGAATTTACAGGTTTGGAATGGGAAGATGTAGTAACTGGTACTTATTACTTTGGTGTAAGAACAGACGTGACAGGTGAATCAAGTGCTTGTACAATGCAGGTTTGTACCACAGACAACACTTTGTATCGTTTGAAGGACGTATTCGGTGCCGGTACTGCTATGAAGTTCCAGTTGATGCCGGACTATGTTGGCAAGGATGCAGATGGTACTTATACTTACTTCCGTATTCCAGCTGTTGAAACTCCGTTCACTTATGGAAGCCATGGTAATGTAAGTGTTCGTGATATCGGTTACTGGCAAGGTAGTGAAGCATGGATTACTGCCAATGGTTACGAAAGCGGTATGTATGAAAACTATAACTGTTTCTTCTGCATACAGTACTTTGTTTCAGCTGGAAACTTGGGTTACGACTATGAATTCTTTGTACCTGATGCAGAGTAATTTTAATTACATTGGATAGTGAATTATACATTCTCTCTTAAAGTATAATTTTCCCGGTGGCTATTCTCAGTGATGAGCGTAGCCACCATCTTTTTTATTCCTTTCTTTTCAAATATTCATACCCGATGCGGCAATACAGACATTTCTTCCGGTCGCAATACTCTTTCTTCAGTTGGATTAGCGCTTGACTGTCTCCGGCATGGCTGACTTTCAATCCGCATTGGCTCCACATACGGATGATGTAGTTGTTTTCGGGCTTCAATTCTTCGAGGAATGTGGTGGCACGCTGACAGAGCGTTTCTTTCCCTTGTTGGATGCCATACGCATAGAGGAATGTGACTACGGTGTTGATAATCAACAGATCAAGCGAAGACTCGCTTAAAGTTTTGGGACGCATCGGTGAACTTCCACCAAACGTATAGTGGCTAAGCCAATATTCTGAAGTACCCCCACGCAACAAGTCGCGGATTTCTTTGAGTGTGCCTTTCTCCATCAGTTGTGAAAGCAGGCCGTATGCCCGGTGATAAAGGCAAGCCAGTTGGGCAATGCGGACGTGTGGAAAGTTGTTGGGGCGTAATCGCAGGAATCGCCAACGGGTAACATCCATAGGTGTAAGCTGGAACTTGTGTGCCAAATATTCGTACTCCCGTTTCAGTCTTAAGTAATAATCATCTCCATCTTTATCGCCCAAGATACCGGCTTGGCCGAAGAAGATGGCTTCTATCTGAAAGAGGTTGTCCCGGTGCTTGTCAACTGCCCGTAAAGGGATGTGCTTGGCCCAAGTCTCGAAGGCATCACCGTTCAGACCGAAGCCGAAATTGCGCGCCAAAGTCATGAAAAATGCATCCTCCCAATGGTGGTTGCAAAGACGCAATCTTTCGATTAATTGGGCGTTTTTTTGCTCAAACCGTTCCATTTGGAGAGCCGACATCCACGAGTGGATGGTGAAGGCTGAGAGCGAAGGGATGATGCGGTAGCAAGGTGGATAACTGTCTGTAGCAATCAGTTCATCGAAATTCTTCTGTACGTGTTCGGGGCAATCCAGTTGCAGTTGAGGAATGGGGTTTCCATTGCTTCTCCTTACCTCAGCATCGACGTGGGTGGCTATATGGAGAATGACATTGTCGTATGCTGCATCCGTGTGATGTCCATGCTTCATCCAGTCGGACGAAGAGGTATGGATTTCGATGTTTCCTACCCAAAGCACACCGTCCAGCTTGATTTTGGCATTGAAGAAATCAGGGCCTGCATTGTGGTTGGCAAGTCCGGTGTCGATGACCTCCAATCGTTGACCTGAGGTTGTTGTCAGTTCCTTTAAAGGGAAAATTTTATGTTTCCACACGTAATGTAGCAGTTGTTCCATATTAAAAAAGGTGTAAATTCCCGACAAAAATAAGTGTTTACACCGAAAAACACTATCTTTGTGCCCAAAATAAATAGAAGACAATGAAAATAGCATTAATTGGATACGGAAAGATGGGCAAGGAAATCGAAAAGATTGCCGTGGCCCGTGGTCATGAGATTGTGAGCATTATCGATATTGACAATCAGCAGGACTTCGAAAGCGAAGCCTTCAAGAGTGCCGATGTGGCGATTGAGTTTACGAACCCGCATGTGGCTTATCAGAATTATATGAAAACCTTTGCCGCGGGTGTGAAGCTCGTTTCGGGCAGTACAGGTTGGTTGGAAGAACATGGTGAAGAGGTGAAGAAACTTTGTACTGAAGGCGGAAAAACACTTTTCTGGTCGTCGAACTTCAGCTTGGGCGTGGCCATCTTCTCGGCTGTGAACAAGTATTTGGCCAGTATTATGAACAACTTCCCGGGGTATGACGTGTCGATGGTGGAAACACACCACATCCACAAGCTCGATGCACCGAGCGGCACCGCCATTACGTTGGCCGAAGGCATCTTGGAAAATCTGGAACGCAAGAACAAGTGGGTGATGGGTACATTGACAGCTCCCGACGGAACTATAACTGGTAGCACAGAGTGTGAGGCCAACGAATTGCCCGTCAGCTCCATCCGCGAGGGAGAAGTGCCGGGTATTCACGCTATCCGTTACGACAGTGAAGCTGATAGCATTACCATCACACACGATGCCAAGAACCGCAAGGGCTTTGCATTGGGTGCCGTATTGGCTGCTGAATATACAGCCGGACACGAAGGTTTCTTGGGTATGAACGATTTATTCCAATTCTAAGCGATGAAGATAGAAGCAACCCGTAAGCAGTGGATTCAGTTTGCCATCGTCCTCGTGCTTTGGCTCGCCTTCTTGGTGTGGCTGAAGAGCTGGTTGGGACTGGTGGTGGTTCCGTTTATTTTCGATGCTTACATCACGAAGATAATTCCTTGGACCTGGTGGAAAAAGTCGAAGAACGAAACAGTGAAAAGTGTGATGAGTTGGGTGGATGCCATTGTGTTCGCTTTGGTAGCGGTGTATTTCGTGAACCTGTATTTCTTCCAGAATTATGTCATTCCTTCTTCCTCGTTGGAGAAGTCGTTGTTAGTGGGCGATTACTTGTTTGTGAGCAAGGCCAGTTATGGTGCCCGTGTTCCTCAGACACCACTCCACATGCCGTTGACGCAGCACACCCTTCCGATAGTAAACACCAAGTCGTATTTGGAATGGCCTGCTTGGGACTACAAGCGCGTGAAGGGTTTCGGTGATGTACAGTTGAACGATATTGTGGTGTTTAACTTCCCGGCAGGAGATACGGTAGCCGTGAATGTGCCCGCCGAAGACATTTATCGTCTGAGCTATCAAGCTGGCAAAGAGCTGACCAAGCCTGTCGATATGAGCGATATGAATGCCGAACAGCAGCGTATGGTGTACGACCATTATTATAAAATAGGACGTCAGTACATCGACGAGAATAAGCAGACTTTCGGTGAAGTGATTAGCCGACCAGTGGATAGACGTGAGAATTACGTGAAGCGATGTGTGGGCTTGCCGGGACAGACCTTGGAAATCAAGGACCGCATTGTCTATCTGGATGGAGTGGCGAACAAGGAGCCGGACAATGTGGAGTACCGTTATTGGGTGAAAGTACACAAGCCAATACCCGATGATTTGGCACACGATTTGGGTATCAGTTACGAGGATATGGCTTACTATTATGGTGACCGGAAAGCATATAATATTCCGCTGACCCCGAAGGCAAAGGAGGCTTTGGCGGCTCGGAAGGACATTGTAATCTCCATTGAAGATGTGCCGGGCGATGATGCCGGAGGACTCTATCCCGTGAACAAGCCGACGGGCTGGACAACAGACAATTATGGCCCGGTATGGATTCCGAAGAAGGGAGAAACTATCGACTTGACCTTGGATAATCTGCCTATCTATGAACGTTGTATCCATGCTTACGAAGGCAACGACTTGCAAGTGAAGGATGGCAAGATTTTCATCAACGGAAAGGAAACGAACCAATATACGTTCCAGATGGACTATTATTGGATGATGGGTGACAACCGCCACAATTCTGCCGACTCCCGTTTCTGGGGCTTCGTGCCTGAAGATCACATCGTGGGTAAGCCTATCTTCATTTGGCTTTCCCTCGACCCCGATCGTGGATGGTTCGATGGAAAAATCCGATGGAACCGCTTGTTCACTTGTGTGGATAATATAAAGTAAAGAATGAAGCGCATACCCATTTACCTCAAAGTCTTGCTCACGGCCATACTCATCGTATTGCTGGTCAAGACGTTTGCCTTTACTTCCTGCTCCATTCCCTCTACCGGTATGGAGAACACCCTCTATCAGGGCGAGAAGGTATTGGTGAACAAGTGGAGTTATGGGCTGCGCATCCCTTTCACCGCCTTGCACTTTCTGGCAGAGAAAGCAAGGAGGGGCGATGTGGTGTTGTTTAATAATCCCATTCCTGCCAACCGTGAGACACCGGTCTTTGCCCGACAGCTTTTCATTAGCCGATGTGTGGGAGTACCGGGCGACACGCTGATGATGAACAATGAGTTGATGGTGACCGGTGAACGGGCACTCAGTCCCGACAGCAAACAGCTTTATGCCTATCCGCATCAGCAGGAGGACACGTTGTTATATACTTTGCGTCAATTGGGTATCAAGGGAAATATGTTAGTGGGTTATGCCGAAGGCCGTTATGTACGGAGTTTCAGCCATTACGAGCATTATTTGCTGAAACAACGCCTGGGTGAGGCCATCGACATCCGTCCCGTACATCCGAACGACACGACCGACAGCCATCCGTTGGTTATCCCCGGGAAAGGAAAGTCTGTAAGGGTCTATCCATGGAATGTAACTTTGCTTTGCAACACCATCCTTCACCACGAGGGGCGTAATGCTTCCGTAAAGAACGATACGTTGTTGGTGGACGGCAGGCCTGTAGCTGCTTATACCTTCCGCAAGGACTATTATTGGATGGCTTCCAATAATCCTGTGAACTTATCCGATTCTCGTCTTTTTGGCCTCGTGCCGCACGACCACCTGGTGGGACGTGCCGCTTACATCTGGTACTCCGACCGCAAGGAACGAATCTTTCAACCTGTACAATAATGGAAAACATTGTCTATCTGACTTCTGCCTACTTGGCTCCCGTAGAATATTATGCCAAGCTCTATGCTGCCGACAAGGCATACATTGAGCGATACGATAATTATGTGAAACAAACCTATCGCAACCGTTGTGTGATAGCGGCTGCCGATGGTCCGCTTGCTCTCACCATTCCGACTGAAAAGAGCGACACTTTGAAATGCCCGATGAAGGACATCCGCATCTCCGATCACGGCAACTGGCGACATATGCATTGGAACGCTTTGGTGTCCAACTATCGCAACAGTCCCTTCTTTGAGTATTATGCGGATGATTTTCGGATATTTTATGAAAAGAAGTTTCCGTTCCTGTGGGATTTCAATCAGGAGATTTGCGCTTTGGTGTGCCATTTGATTGACATTCATCCTGTAATGGAAGGTACTACGGAGTATCGAACCTCCTTTGAGGAAGGAGAAGAAGACTTTCGTGAAATCATTCATCCGAAGAAAGACTTTCGGGTAGAAGACCCTGCTTTCTATGCAGAGCCATATTATCAGGTATTCAAGGAAAAATTCGGATTCTTACCGAATCTAAGCATTGCCGATTTGCTCTTCAATATGGGCCCTGAAAGTCTGTTGGTGCTTCAGAAGTGTGTGCGATAATATTGGGGATGATATATCTGTTGACTCCAATTGTCATTCAGAGCGAAGCGAAGAATCTCGAGAACATCCACGTGTTGCATTCGTGTATGTTACCGAGATTCTTCGCTTCGCTCTGAATGACAATTTTATTTCTTCATCAACTTGCCATCAGCTAATGTTATGGTGTAACTTTGTCCTTTCTTGGTCTTGAAGTTCAATGTCTGGTCACCATAGCGCACTTGGCAAGGCTGACCGGCATTCGATGTGATGACAGCTTCTTGTAACTTGCCGTCTGCCCAACGCAAATCCACTTCAAAGTTACCGCGAGCCAAGAGACCTTCTACTGAACCTTCTGCCCAAGCATCCGGAAGAGCCGGGAGCAGTTGGATGAAGCCCATATGGCTTTGGAGTAACAATTCAGTCACACCGGCTGTACCACCAAAGTTACCATCGATTTGGAAAGGCGGGTGAGTGTCCCACAAGTTATCCAACGTACCGTTCTTCAAGAGGTTGCCGAAGAGTTTGTAAGCATGGTTGCCGTCCTGGAGGCGTGCCCATTGGTTGAGCTTCCAACCCATACTCCAACCGGTTGCACCATCACCGCGATGTTCCAATACGATACGGGCTGCCTTAGCTAATTCCGGAGTAGTGACAGGCGAGAGGGTATGTCCCGGATGCAAGCCGAAGAGGTGGTTTACGTGGCGGTGTTCATCCTTCGGGTCATCAATGTCGCGTGACCATTCCATTAGCTGACCGTAACGTCCTGTCTTGTAAGGTACGAGGTTATCCAACACTTCCTGCCATTGCTTGCGGGCCTTGGCATCCACACCGAGAGCCTTTGATGCATCGATGGCATTCAAGAGGATTTCGCGGATAACGGCGTGAACGAAGGTAGCACCTTCATCTACCGGACCGTGTTCAGGCGAAGTGGAAGGAGCGGCGGTATAGCTTCCATCCGGACGCTTCCAAAGGAAGTCCACAGAGAAGTCGGCACTGCTCTTGATGAGTGGATAGCCCACTTCCTTCAAGAATTGCTTGTCGCGGGTATAGTCGTAGTATTCCCAAACGTGGGTTGCCAACCAAGGACCTGCCATCGGATTGAAGTTCCAGGACATATCCTGGCTGCTCAATGGAGAAGCAAAACCGAAGATGTTGCCTGAAATGGAAGCTGTCCAGCCACGAGCACCGAAGTAAGACTGAGCTACCTTTTCGCCCGGCTTCACAAGAGTACGGATGAAGTCGATAAGCGGCCAGTTACATTCAGCCAAGTTGGTAGGACAAGCCGGCCAGTAGTTCATCTGTACATTGATATTATTATGGTAGTCCACACGCCACGGGCCATCTACACCGTTTGCCCACATACCTTGCAAGTTGGCAGGCATATTGCCCGGACG
>JAFQBF010000033.1 GCA_017416735.1 Bacteroidaceae bacterium
ACAACCAAAATTAAGGAAGGCAAGGCAATCATCGCCTTGAACGGAGATGACTTTGCCGGATTCACTTACATCGAATCGTGGGGAAACAAGACATACGTGGCAACCTCGGGTTTGATTGTACACCCCAAGTACCGTGGCTTGGGCTTGTCCAAGCGAATCAAGGCAGCTTCATTCCGTTTGGCCCGTTTGCGTTGGCCGAAGGCAAAGTTGTTCAGCTTGACCAGCGGTGGTGCAGTGATGAAGATGAATACCGAATTGGGTTATGTGCCTGTAACCTTCAATGAACTGACCGATGATGAGGCTTTCTGGAAAGGTTGCGAAGCTTGTACCAACCATGACATTCTCGTGGCCAAGGACCGTAAGTTCTGTATTTGTACAGCCATGCTTTACGACCCGGCTAAGCACGAAGATGACCGTATTTGATAATGATAAAAAATAGATATGATGGAAAATAAGAAGAAAAAGGTAGTAGTTGCCTTCAGCGGTGGTTTGGATACTTCCTACACCGTTATGTATTTGGCGAAGGAAAAAGGTTATGATGTGTATGCAGCATGTGCCAACACGGGTGGTTTCAGCGCTGAACAGTTGAAGACTAACGAAGAAAACGCATATAAGTTGGGTGCCGTGAAGTATGTGACACTCGACGTGACTCAAGAATATTACGAAAAGAGCTTGAAGTATATGGTTTATGGTAATGTGCTGCGTAACGGTACTTATCCTATCTCTGTAAGCTCTGAACGTATCTTCCAGGCATTGGCCATCGCCCGCTATGCCAACGAAATCGGTGCGGATGCCATCGCCCACGGTTCAACCGGTGCCGGTAACGACCAAATCCGTTTCGACATGACTTTCCTGGTATTGGCTCCGGGTGTGGAAATCATCACTTTGACCCGCGACAATAACTTGAGTCGTCAGGAAGAAATCGATTACTTGAATGCCAATGGATTCTCAGCCGACTTCACCAAGTTGAAGTATTCTTATAACGTAGGTATCTGGGGCACTTCTATCTGTGGTGGTGAAATCCTTGACTCTGCTCAGGGCTTGCCGGAAACTGCCTATTTGAAGCATTGCACCAAGGAAGGTAGCGAACAGCTTCGCTTGACTTTCGAAAAGGGTGAATTGAAGGCAGTGAACGATGTGGTATATGATGACCCAATCAAGGCTATCCAGAAGGTAGAAGAAATCGGTGCCGCATACGGTATCGGCCGTGATATGCACGTAGGTGATACCATCATCGGTATCAAGGGTCGTGTAGGTTTCGAAGCGGCTGCTCCGATGTTGATTATCGGTGCTCACCGTTTCTTGGAAAAATACACATTGAGTAAGTGGCAACAATATTGGAAGGATCAGGTAGCCAACTGGTATGGTATGTTCCTTCACGAAAGCCAGTATTTGGAACCGGTGATGCGTGACATCGAAGCGATGTTGACTGAAAGCCAGCGCAATGTAAACGGTACCGCTATCCTTGAACTCCGTCCGTTGTCGTTCTCTACCGTAGGGGTAGAATCGAAGGATGACTTGGTGAAGAACAAGTTCGGTGAATATGGTGAAACCCAGAAGGGTTGGACTGCAGATGATGCCAAGGGCTTCATTAAGGTGACTTCTACCGCTCTCCGTGCTTATTATGCGAACCATAAGGACGAAAAGGAAAACATCTGATTATGATTAAAGTAGGAATTATCGGTGGGGCAGGTTATACAGCAGGCGAATTGATTCGTCTGCTGATTAATCACCCTGAAGTAGAAATAAAGTTTATCAACAGTAGCAGTAACGCGGGTAACAAGATTACGGACGTTCACGAAGGCTTGTACGGAGAAACCGACTTGGTATTCACCGATGAGCTTCCGTTGGACGAAATCGATGTCTTGTTCTTCTGTACGGCTCATGGTGACACCAAGAAGTTTATGGAGAGCCACAACGTGCCGGAAGACTTGAAGATTATTGACCTCAGTATGGACTACCGCATCAAGAGCGATGACCACGACTTCGTGTATGGTTTGCCGGAACTGAACCGTCGTACCATCTGTCACAGCAAGCATGTGGCCAATCCGGGTTGTTTCGCTACTTGCATTCAGTTGGGCTTGTTGCCGTTGGCCAAGAATTTGTTGTTGAATGACGATGTGATGGTGAATGCCATTACAGGTAGTACCGGTGCCGGTGTAAAGCCGGGTGCAACCAGTCACTTCAGCTGGCGTAACAACAACATGAGTGTCTATAAGCCGTTCAACCATCAGCACGTACCTGAAATCAAGCAGTCGCTCCGCCAGTTGCAGAACAGCTTCAAGTCGGAGATTGATTTCATCCCGTATCGTGGGGACTTCCCTCGTGGTATCTTTGCTACTCTTGTCGTGAAGTGTAAAGTGGAATTGGACGAGTTGGTGAAGATGTACGAAGAATACTATGCCAAGGATTCGTTCGTTCACATTGTGGACAAGAACATCGACTTGAAGCAGGTGGTAAACACTAACAAATGTCTTATTCATTTGGAAAAGCATGGTGACAAGCTGATGATTATTTCTTGTGTGGATAATCTTTTGAAAGGAGCCAGTGGTCAGGCTGTACATAACATGAATCTCATGTTCAACCTCGAAGAAACCGTTGGCTTGCGTTTGAAACCAAGTGCGTTTTAATTTTACTCACCACAGATTACACAGATTAGCACAGATTTTTATATTTAATCCGTGTCAATCTGTGTAATCTGTGGTGAAACTTAAATATAGATAATTATGAAATTATACGATGTATATCCTTTGTTCGATATCAATATCGTCAAGGGAAAAGGATGCCACGTGTGGGATGAGAAAGGTAATGAATACCTCGACCTTTATGGCGGTCATGCCGTGATTTCCATCGGTCATGCCCATCCGCACTATGTGGAAATGATAAGCAACCAGGTGGCACAGTTGGGCTTCTATTCCAACTCCGTCATTAATAAGCTACAGCAGGAATTGGCCGACCGTTTGGGCGAGCTTTCCGGTTACGATGACTATCAGTTCTTCCTGATTAATAGTGGTGCCGAGGCCAATGAAAATGCCTTGAAGTTGGCTTCATTCTACAACGGACGTACCCGTGTGTTGGTGCAGGAAAAGGCCTTCCATGGACGTACGTCCTTGGCGGTAGAAGCGACCCACAACCCGAAGATTATCGCTCCAATCAATGCCAATGGTCATGTGACCTATTTGCCGATGAATGACCTTCCAGCATGGGAAGCTGAATTGGCTAAAGGAGATGTTTGTGCGGTGATGATTGAATGTATTCAGGGTGTAGGCGGTATCCGTTTGGTTACTCCGGAATTCATGCAAGGCTTGCGTGCGTTGTGCGACCAATATAATACCGTTCTTATCTGCGATGAAATTCAGTGCGGTTACGGTCGTTCGGGCAAGTTCTTCGCTCACCAGCATACCAGCATCCGTCCGGACATCATTACCGTAGCCAAGGGTATCGGTAACGGTTTCCCGATGGGTGGTGTCATCATCAGTCCGAAGTTCACTCCGGAATACAGCCAGTTGGGTACTACGTTTGGCGGTAATCATTTGGCATGTGCAGCCGCTATCGCTGTGCTTGATGTGATGAAGCAGGACAACTTGGTGGAAAATGCAGCCAAGGTAGGTGCTTACCTGATGGAAGAGCTGAAGAAGCTCCCACAAATCAAGGAAGTACGTGGTCAAGGTTTGATGATTGGTATGGAGTTTGCAGAACCCATTAAGGACATCCGCCGCCGTTTGCTTTTCGAAAAGAAGGTGTTTACAGGCGTGAGTGGTATCAATGTCATCCGTCTGTTGCCACCGCTCTGCTTGAGTATGGAAGAAGCGCAAGAATTCTTGAAGCGGTTTAAGGAAGTACTTTAATGTTTTATTAGGCACGGATTACACGGATTAACACGGTCTTTAGTTATGTTATCATCAACTAATATCCGTGAAATCCGTGTAATCCGTGCCTAAATAGATTAATAGCCATATGAAAATAGCAATCATAGGAGCCGGAAATATGGGTGGAGCCATTGCCCGTGGTCTGGCGAAAGGAACCATCATAAAGACAGAAGATATCTGTGTGTCCAATCCCAGTCAAGGAAAACTCGATGCCTTGAAAGCAGAGTTTCCCGCTATGCGGATTACACACAGCAATGTGGAAGCTGCACAAGATGCCGATATGGTAGTGCTGGCGGTGAAGCCTTGGTACATCGAACAGGTGGTGAAAGAACTTCCGCTTGATGCGGAGAAGCAGATGCTGGTATCCGTAGCGGCAGGCATTTCGTTCGAACAGTTTGAAAGTTGGGTAGGAGAGAAGATGACCGTCTTCCGTGTGATTCCCAATACGGCTATCTCGCAACTGGAGAGTATGACGCTCATCGCCAGTCATCACGCTTCGAAAGAGCAGGAACAACTTTTGCTCGACATCTTCAACGAAATGGGGTTGGCGATGCTCATTCCTGAAAAGCAGATGGCGGCAACTACGGCCTTGACATCGTGCGGCATTGCCTACGTGTTGAAGTACATCCAGGCAGCGATGCAGGCAGGCATCGAATTGGGAGTCTATCCGAAGGATGCCCAACGGATGGTGGCCCAGTCGGTCAAGGGAGCCGCGTCCTTGATTCTGAACAGCGATACACATCCTTCTGTCGAAATAGACAAGGTGACCACTCCAGGTGGTATTACCATCCGTGGTATCAATGAATTGGATCACGAAGGTTTTTCATCGGCAATTATCAAAGCGATGAAGATTAGTTGTGTGAAATGATGTTTTTTAGACACGGATAACACGGATGAACACGGTTTTTAATACATATAAGCAATAACTTCATCCGTGAAATCCGTGTAATCCGTGCCTAAAAATCACGCATTCTTTCATATTTTAAGTGAAAATGCTTATTTTTGCCCCAAATTATAATCATTTGGACTATGAACGAACAAATTAAACAAATAGCGGAACGTTTGCGCGGCTTGCGTGACGTGCTCGACCTCACTCCGGAAGAAGTGGCCGAAAGCTGCCAACTGTCAGTAGAGGCTTATTTGGAAATGGAAAGCGGTAACAAGGACATTTCGGTCAGTGCCTTGCAACAGATTGCCCGTAAGTACGATGTGTCTTTGGACGTGCTGATGTTTGGCGAAGAACCGAAGATGAGCTCTTATTTCTTGACCCGTAAGGGAGCAGGCGTATCGGTGGAACGTACCAAGGCATATAAGTATGAGGCTTTGGCGTCAGGTTTCCGCCGTCGTATGGCCGACCCGTTCATCGTGACCGTGGAACCGAAGCCGGAAGGAACTCCTTTGCACCTCAATTCGCACGAAGGACAGGAATTCAATATGGTGATGGAAGGTCGTCTGCTCTTGAACATCGATGGTAAGGACATCATCCTGAATGAAGGCGACAGCTTGTATTTCGATTCCACCAAGCCGCACGGTATGCAGGCGTTGGATGGCAAGACGGTGAAGTTCTTGGCGATTATTATGTAAATAGGAGGAAAAGGTATTATGTTGGAAAGATTTGTAAAACAGACAAAGTATGCCTCGCAAGAGGATTTTATCAAGAATTTTAAGATAGAGGTGCCGGAAAATTTCAATTTCGGTTACGACGTGGTGGATGCCTGGGCCGCTGAACATCCGGACAAGAAAGCCATCCTCTGGACCAACGACCAAGGTTTGGAACATCAATATACTTACGCTGAGCTGAAGGAGAAGACCGACGCTACGGCTGCTTATTTCCAGAGCTTGGGTATCGGAAAGGGCGATATGGTGATGCTTATCCTGAAACGTCGCATCGAGTTCTGGTTCTCCATCATCGCTTTGCACAAGTTGGGTGCGGTGGTGATTCCGGCTACTCACTTGCTTACCAAGAAGGACATCATCTATCGTTGCAATGCTGCCGATATCAAGATGATTGTCTGTGCCGGTGAGGACGTGATTACCGACCACATCATCGAGGCTATGCCGGGCTGTCCTACCTTGCAGCAGGTGGTGAGCATCGGTCCGGGTATGCCGGAAGGTTTCAAGGACTTCCAGGAAGGGATTGCAAATGCTGCACCTTTCGTGAAACCGGAACAGCCGAATACCAATGACGATATTATGCTGATGTATTTCACCAGCGGAACCACCGGTGAACCGAAGATGGTGGCTCACGACTTTACTTATCCGTTGGGACACATCACTACCGGTTCGTTCTGGCACAACCTTCACGAAAATAGCTTGCACCTCACCATTGCCGATACCGGCTGGGGAAAGGCCGTATGGGGCAAGCTCTATGGACAGATGATTGCGGGAGCCAATATCTTCGTCTATGACCACGAGAAGTTCACTCCGGCAGACATCTTGGAAAAGATTCAGAACTGCAAGATTACGTCGCTTTGTGCGCCTCCTACCATCTATCGTTTCTTGATTAAGGAAGACATCAGCAAGTACGACCTTTCTTCGCTGGAATACTGTACTACTGCCGGCGAAGCCTTGAACTATTCGGTGTATGAGACCTTCTTGAAGGTGACAGGCATCCGTTTGATGGAAGGTTTCGGACAGACCGAGACCACTATGACTTTGGGAACTTTCCCGTGGATGGAACCGAAGCCGGGCAGTATGGGTGTACCTAATCCGCAATACGAAATCGACTTGCTTACGAACGACGGTCGTTCGGCAGAAGATGGTGAACAGGGTCAGATTGTGGTACGTACCCACAACGGCAAGCCATTGGGCTTGTTCAAGGAATACTATCGTGATGCGGAACGCACCGAAGATGCTTGGCACGATGATGTCTATTTCACAGGCGACGTGGCTTGGCGTGACGAGGACGGTTACTATTGGTTCGTTGGCCGTGCGGATGACGTGATTAAAAGCTCCGGCTATCGTATCGGCCCCTTTGAAGTGGAAAGTGCATTGATGACCCATCCGGCTGTAGTGGAATGTGCCATCACCGGTGTACCCGATGAAATCCGTGGTCAGGTGGTAAAGGCAACCATCATCCTGTCGAAGGATTACAAGGGTCAGGAAGGACCGGAACTCATTAAGGAGTTGCAGAACCACGTGAAGAAGGTTACGGCACCTTACAAGTATCCGCGTGTCATCGAATTTGTAGATGAATTGCCGAAGACCATCAGCGGCAAGATTCGCCGTGTGGAAATCCGTGCAAAAGATAACTAAAACGATGTGGCTTATGAAAAGATTCTTATTGTTTTTGATGACCGTTTGTTTGTATCTGACGGTGAATGCCCAAGCTTTGGCTCCGATGACTTGGACCGCTTATGGCTTGACATTTAATGCTCCTAAAGGCATCTTGGTAGAAGAGGATACGGAAGACACTTTCTTGTTGAATAGTGCCCGTTTTTACATCACTATCCACGCTCTTGACTCGGAGGGTATTGATAAGGATGGACTGGGTGAACTTTTGACGGGTTTGGCTGAAGATGATGGTGTGCAGGAACAAACCGAACCTGCAGCTTTTGACTTGAAGCAGTTTCACGGCATTTGGCTGAAAGGTGTAGCTGAGACCGATCCCTGTTATTATGCTTGTCTGATGACCAAGGATGCAGGAACCGTTTTTTACGTTTCTGTCATTTATAATCGGATTACCGACAAGTTTGTTGAAAAGATGCTGAAAAGTTTCAAGATGGAAGAGGAGTAAGGATTTAAGCTCTTTATATATAAGAATAGGCGACCGAAATTGGCCGCCTATTCTTATATATAAAGATGGTAGAATCAATTCTTCATCTTGAATACCAAGGTTCCGCCCTTCAGGATATCTTCGTGGGTGATGTAGTTCTTGGTATAAGGTTCACCGTTCAGGGTGATGCTTTCTACATATTTGTTGTCGGCAGAAATGCCTTCAGCGATTACGGTAAATGATTTGCCGTCTGCCAAGTTCAGAACAATCTTTGGAAGCTGCGGAGCACCGAATACGTAATTGCCGCTAACGGGATCGACAGGATAGAAGCCCATAGCCGAGAACATATACCAAGCCGACATTTGGCCACAGTCGTCATTGCCGCAAAGACCGTCAGGCTCCGGACGATATTGTGTCTCAAATATTTGGCGGATGAGTTCCTGTGTACGTTCAGGGCGTCCTGCCATAGCATAAAGATATGCTACGTGATGGCTTGGCTCGTTTCCGTGTGCATATTGGCCAATCAAGCCTGTCACGTCGGCCTGGGTAGTTTCCAATTCGACGGTAAATACGGAGTCAAGTTTGTTGAGGAACGGTTTTTCACCACCGAAAAGGGCTATCAATCCCGGTACATCGTGTTGCACGTGCCAAGTGTATTGCCAAGCATTTCCTTCGGTGTAGTCACCTCCCTTGCTCTCGGCGTGAGCCACTTCGCTGGGGTTGAATGGCGATTTCCAGGTGCCGTCCGAGTTGCGTGGACGCATAAATTGGGTTTCCTGGTCGAAGAGGTTCTTGTAGAAGTCGGCACGCTTGCTGAAGTATTCGGCGTCTTCGGTCTTGCCCATCCGTTTGGCCATATCGGCTGCCGCATAATCATCGTAAACGGATTCAAGGGTAGAGGAAACGGATTCTACCTCTGTCAAGTCGGTTGGGAAATAACCATATTTCATATAGTTCTCCCAATTTGATTTATGCTTGTGTGATACGGTTTGGGTACGCTTCACCATATTGAATGCACGCTCGGCATCGAAACCGCGGAAACCCTTGCGGTAGGCTTCGGCAATGACGGATACGCCGTGGTTGGCAATCATCGTATAAGTTTCCTTACCCCACAATCCCCAAATGGGAAGGAAGCCTTGTGCTTCGCCTTGCTCTACCAAAGAAGTGACGAAGCCATCTACTTTTTCTGGCACCATTAATGTGTAGAAAGGATGAGCCGCGCGATAGGTGTCCCACAAGGAGAAAGTGGAATAGAAAGCGTCGCCACTGGTCTTCACAATCTCGTCGTTGGCATTGCGGTACATACCATCCACGTCAGAAATCTGGTTGGGCTGGATAAGCGCGTGGTAGAAGCTGGTGTAATAGTTGGTCTTCTCGGCTTCTGTACCTGTTACGTCGATGCGGCTCAGGTAGTTGTTCCAGCTGTCCTTGGCTGTTTGGCGGGTTGCTTCGAAATCCCATCCGGGGAGTTCGGTATCCATATTCTTTCGGGCACCTTCCACGCTGGTGGTCGAGAGGGCAATCTTTGTGAGCAATTCATCGCCTGGTTCCATATCGAAACAAGCCACGATGCGTTGTCCCTTTTCGCCTTCACCCATCGGCAGGTTGATGTGGCCGGTGATGGGGCGGTTGAATTTCAATACAAAGAAGTAGTCCTGATGTACCCATACACTGTTGCGTACGTGGCCGCTGAGGGTCTGCTCGTCGTCCCATTGCACTTCGCATCGGCTGACTTGAGTGTGGTATTGGCCTTCGCTCCAAGCCGGGCCGTGCTGCAAGTCGATGAGTACAGATGCCGAATCGGCTGTGTGGTAAGTGTATCGGTGGAGAGCCACACGGGGGGAAGCGGTCAGTTCTGCCTTTACATTGGGTTCTTCGAGTACAACACTGTAGTAGCCTGGTGTGGCAAACTCATCGTCCTTCGAGAATTTGCTTCTATATCCATCCCAAGCACGGGTACGTTCGCCGGTAGCGGGCATTACAAGTACATCGCCCAGGTCCATACATCCCGTACCGTTGAGGTGGGTTTGTGTAAAGCCCCAAATGATGGAGTCGTTGTTGACATATTCAGAGCAATATCTCCAACCGAAGGCTCCGGTTACAGGGCTTGTCTGAATCATACCAAAGGGTGTTGTCGCACCCGGGAAAGTGTGGCCGTTGTCGGCTGCACCGATAAATGGATTCACGTATTGGGTGTAATCCGTTTGGATGGCATCGGTCTGTGCCTTGTTGCCACAGCCGGCTAATACACCGGCCAATGCGAGTGAGCATAAAAATGCGGTTTTCTTCATTGTCTGATATTTAATTTTTAATTCTTGATTTTCAACTTAATAAAGCAATGTACCTGCAATGCACCAATAGCTGTTGCTTCCGCCCTCGGGGGCACCTTGTGGAATCTCTACGGTGATGGTATGTTCGCCGGCTTCCAGGTCGCCCAAGTAGATGTACTCGGGATTGGTGACGGTAGCCGGACACCAGTTGGAACGGCTCAAGTCAGAAGAACTGAGACCGTTCGAGAAGTTGCCCGAGCAAGGATTCCAATTACGGTATGTTCCGCAATCGTCACGCCAAGGCACGAACGAGAATACTTTTTCTCCATTCAGATAGATGGTGTTCGGCTTTTGGTTGAACTCGTCGCCATTGCCCCATCCTCCGTGACCGGTAGTGGTATAATAAAGGACGGCATTCTTCACCGGTTCCTTCAGCGTGAATTTTGCGTTCAGCTTGTCGTTCAGCATAAAGATAGGGTAAGGTTGCCCGGCCTGTTCGAGCAAGTTCGTGGTGTTGAACAGTGGCATAGCCTTGTACATCCGTCGTCCGCCGTCGGGGTAATATTTCAGCTTCAAGGAAAGCTTGTGTCCTTTGGCGTCCCAGTTGCCGATGTAGGCTGCTATCCATACTTCCCCGTGCAAGTGGTCGGCCAAGGCAGTAACCTCCGACTTGTAAAGAACGGAATCTACCCATTCTTGTCCAGGCACTTTGACGTGATTGAACTTGCGTACACCGAAGCCGGTGAAGAAACGCATCAGCTCAACCGGTACATTGTAGTCGGGAGTAGAAACCAGTCCGTGGTAAGTGTCCTTGCCTGAAGTGAAGGAAGGTACGCTCTTGAGGTCTCGGATGGCGTCAAGGAATGATTGCTTCTTGTCGGTAGGGATAACGAAGATGGAGCCGGTGCGGTCGTAAGCGTCTCCATCGGAATATTGTACGACCTCCGCAAAGATGCTGCGGTCATATACGTTTTCGGGGAGCTTTACCTTTTTCAAGATGATCGCACCGCCACCGGCACTGTATTGCACGCCGGTCTCCAAGGTTTCGGGCAGTTTCGCTCCATTGAAGCAGATGGTCTGCTGGTCGAATACCGGGATGGTTATGACACCGCTTTGGTTGATGGCATATTGGTAATCGGATGCATCCAACTTCTGTCCCCACGATTCGGGCAACAGGCTCCGTTCTTCTTTCACCGGAGTGATGGCGGTAGCTTCCTGGATGGTCTCGCCGTTGCGGATGACACGGAGTACCAGGCCGTCGGGAACACCGACATTGGCTTGCGGAGTCCCGCGGAAAGCGATGTCGTTGGTGTACCATATCTCGATGGTGTTCGAATTGATGGAGGTGCGCATAATCTTGCAGTTCAGCCCCAAATACTTGTCTGTGCCGATTTCGTTCAGATTTTTACCGAATTCAAACGGGGTGGCTGCCGAGATGACTTCACCGTTGGGCAATGCGGCCCAGCGATAAAACTCCTTGGCGGAATAATCCACGTAGTTTTTGGTGACAAGGCGTTTTTCCGTCGGTTGGTTCTCGGGCTTTGCTGCGGATGCTTCTTTGGCCTTGGGGAACACGTTTTCCAATGCCACCTGGTCGCCGCTGACTTTCATCAACATTTCGCCCGGACGTACTTTGCCCTTGTAGCTTGATTGGTAAGTGACCTCGATGCCTTTTGCCTTCTTGAATTTCTTGGGAGAAACCTGTGCGTAAACGGAGGTGGTGAAGAGACATAGGGCCACCATCCAAATGCTTTTCTGTAGGATATTTCTCATAGTTCTAAATGGGTTAATTAATGATTGTGTAAAGATAGGTGTTTTTTGTGGATTTATCATAAAGTTTGCATAAATGTTTTTTTTATGCCTTTTATTCTTACATATTGGTCGAAATCTTCTATCTTTGTGCCTCTAAAAGAATGAGAGAATGAAATATCAGTTTACAAAGATAGCGATAAAGATAGGGAGCAATGTCCTGACGCGTAGGGACGGGACGCTGGATGTCACCCGGATGTCGGCCTTGGTGGACCAGATTGCGGAACTTTATAAGGCTGGAGTAGAGGTGATTCTGGTCTCGTCGGGGGCAGTAGCTTCAGGAAGAAGCGAAATCCGGCCTTCCAAGAAACTGGATAGCGTGGATCAACGGCAACTCTTTTCAGCGGTAGGTCAGGCTAAACTTATCAACCGGTATTACGAACTCTTTCGTGACCACGGCATAGCGGTGGGGCAGGTGTTGACTATGAAGGAGAACTTCAGCACCCGTCGGCATTACCTGAACCAACGGAACTGTATGATGGTGATGCTGGAAAACGGAGTTATTCCTATCGTGAACGAGAATGATACCGTTTCTGTCACCGAACTGATGTTTACGGATAACGATGAACTTTCAGGAATGATTGCGGCAATGATGGATGTGCAGGCACTCATCATCCTTAGCAATATAGATGGTATCTATAATGGTTCGCCAACTACACCGGGTACGGAGGTGATTCGGGAAGTGGAGCCAGGTAAGGATTTGTCGGATTATATCCAAACCGAGAAGTCGGGTTTCGGACGGGGAGGGATGTTGACCAAGACTACCATTGCCCGCAAGGTGGCCGATGAAGGGATTGAAGTCGTCATAGCCAACGGAAAGAAGGACAATGTCTTGCTCGAATTGCTGCAACATCCCGAAACCACGGTGTGTACCCGTTTTGTGCCTTCGCAAGGCGAGGTGTCGAGCGTGAAGAAATGGATTGCCCATAGCGGCGGTTTTGCGAAAGGTGAACTCCATCTGAATGCTAAAGCCGTGGAAGTGTTGAAGGGCGACCGGGCGGTGAGTGTGCTTCCGGTAGGAGTAATCCGTATCGAAGGGGAGTTCGAGAAAGATGATATTGTAAAGATAATGAATCACGAAGGGATGCCGATAGGAGTAGGCCGTGTGGCTTTTGACTCAAAGGAGGCCCGCACAATGCTGGGCAAGCACGGACAGAAGCCCTTGGTGCATTACGATTATTTATATTTGGAGTGAGTATGGGAGAAATGACAGAAATTTTCAAGAATGTCCGCGAAGCCAGCCGTTCGCTGGTGACTTGCGGAGTGGACAAGATTAATCAGGTATTGCTGATGTTGGCCGATGCCACCGAAACCAATACCCAACAGATATTGGCGGCCAATGCCGATGACCTGGCCCGGATGGATGTGAACAATCCGAAGTACGACCGCTTGAAACTGACCGAAGAGCGTATCCACGGCATTGCCGAAGGTATCCGTAACGTGGCATTGCTGCCTTCGCCGGTCGGGAGAGTGATGGGTGAAACTGTCCGTCCCAACGGGATGAAGCTCAGCAAGGTCAGTGTGCCGTTCGGCGTGATTGGCATTATCTACGAAGCCCGTCCCAATGTGACGCTCGATGTATTCTCGCTCTGCCTGAAGAGTGGCAATGCCTGTATCCTGAAAGGCGGAAGCGATGCCGACTGTACCAACCGGGCGATTGTGGAAATCATACGCAATGTGTTGATTCAGTGCTTCTTCAATCCCAATATAGTGGCTCTGCTTCCGGCTGGTCACGACGCTACTGCCGAGTTGCTGAATGCCCGTGGATGGGTGGATTTGCTGATTCCTCGCGGAGGTCGAGGCTTGATTGATTTCGTTCGTGAGAATGCCAAGATTCCGGTCATCGAAACGGGTGCCGGCGTGTGCCATACCTACTTCGATGAGTTCGGCGACATAACGAAAGGAAAGGCCATTGTCACGAATGCCAAGACCCGGCGGGTGAGCGTGTGCAATGCCCTCGACTGCCTCTTGGTACATTGGGAACGCTTGAAGGACTTGCCGGAACTCTGCAAACCGTTGGCGGACTTCAGTGTAACGATTTATGCCGACACCTTGGCGTACGAAGCCTTGAAGGAAAGCTATCCGGCGGAGTTGCTGATGCACGCTACCGAACAGGATTATGGTACGGAATACCTGGATTACAAGATGTCCATCTGTACCTCCACGTCCCTGCAAGGCGCCGTTGACCACATTGCCGTGTATGGCTCGGGGCATAGCGAATGTATCATCACCGAAAAGGCGGAAGTGGCGGAATACTTTACAAGGGCGGTCGATGCCGCTTGCGTGTATGTCAACGTGCCGACGGCTTTCACCGATGGCGGTGAGTTCGGTTTGGGAGCGGAAATCGGCATCAGCACGCAGAAGCTTCACGCCCGTGGCCCGATGGGGTTGGAGGAACTGAACACTTACAAGTGGGTGATTCGTGGAGAGGGACAAACAAGAAAATAAATCAAAAAACATAAATCATAAATCAAATGAGATACTACAGAAATGTATTCGATTTGGGCGATTTGAAGACCGCCCTTCAGGAAGCGTTCGAAATCAAGCAAGACCGCTATAAGTATGAATCGTTGGGCAAGCACAAGACCTGCTTGCTGATATTCTTCAACAACAGCCTCCGTACTCGTCTCAGTACTCAGAAGGCCGCCCGTAACCTCGGTATGGACGTGATAGTCCTCGATGTGAACCAAGGTGCCTGGAAGCTGGAAACCGAACGTGGCGTCATTATGGACGGTGACAAGAGCGAACACCTCCTGGAAGCTATCCCCGTGATGGCATCGTATTGCGACATCATCGGTGTGCGTTCGTTCGCTCACTTCGAAAACCGCGAGGACGACTATACCGAAAAGATTCTCAACCAGTTCATCAAGTATTCGGGCAAGCCGGTCTTCTCGATGGAAGCTGCTACCGGGCATCCGTTGCAGGCCTTTGCCGACCTCATTACCATCGAGGAATACAAGAAGAAGGACCGTCCGAAGGTGGTTCTGACTTGGGCACCGCATCCCAAGGCGCTTCCGCAAGCCGTACCTAATTCTTTCGCCGACTTTATGAACGAAGCCGATGTGGATTTCGTGATTACCCATCCCGAAGGCTATGAACTCGACCCTGCTTTCGTGCGTGGTGCCAAGGTGGAATACAATCAGATGAAGGCTTTCGAAGGAGCCGATTTCATCTATGCCAAGAACTGGGCTTGTCCGGGTGTCACCCGCCCCGAGGACTATGGAAAGATTCTCTGCAAGGATATG
>JAFQBF010000173.1 GCA_017416735.1 Bacteroidaceae bacterium
AGCTGTTATAATGCGTATTCGTGATATTCTTAGCCCAAAGTGCCAAGGTCACGATGCCTTTGGAGGCGGAAATCTTACCATTCAGCAATCTGTAGGAATCCTGCTTCTTCCGGTTGTCTTCCTTCCAATAGATAGGTCCCGTTTGGGTGAAGTTAGCACTGAAAGTCAACCGCTCGATGAGGTTACATGGTTGGAAGATGGTGTAATCCACACCCATGGCAAGGGTATGCTTCGGCACCAACGGGAGGTAGTTTCCGTTGTAATTGATGCCCTTCCGCTCGTCCTCGTATTTCTTGAAGGTGGCATGGGTATATCCATAATTGAGTTGGAACATCAAGCCGTTGATGGGGTTCCCCTGCAAGCTGACTTCCACGCCCTTGCTCACACTTTTTCCTGCATTGCGGAGTAATTGACCATTTTGGGTGGCAAGCATCTGATAGATTTGTTGGTTGCGCCAATCTATCCAGAAGAGGGCAAACTCGGCACTGAAACGCTTGTCCACGAACGGATGCTTCGCTCCGATTTCATAGTTCCAGCTCGTTTCCGGTTCAAAAGTACGGTCTTCTTCCTGCTCGAACGAGGTGTTGAAGCCTCCCGTCTTGTAGCCTTTGGTGACGCTGGCATATACCAAGCCCGAGGAAGGGAAGATGTATTCCAACGTGAACTTCGGAGTGAGTTGGCTAAAGCTGAGGTCGCTCTTGAATTGCTCCACCAACTCTTGATTGCCATTGGTTATCTTGTGGTAGATGTAATCGTTCGAAGCCTTTTCGTAATCGTATCGCAAGCCGAAGGTGAACGAAAGGCCTTTCACGAACAAGTCATCGAAGGTGGATTGGTGATACAAGGCTGCTCCGTAGGTCGGGATGTCGTATTGCTTCAAGGTAGTATATCCTTTTGCTAAATAATCCATCGGCACGGTATTGTCCACACCTTGCCAGAAGCCGAACGCACCGAACAACCATTTGTATCGGGTGTTGGTGGTCGATTTGATATTAAACTCCTCGGAGAACATCTTCTGCTTCATGTCCTGACGGGCGAAATAAGTGCTCTTCGGGGTGAAGTCCTGGTCGATGCCCTGATGGTCGGAGATGGTTTGGAAAGCCATCTGATTCTGGATGCTATACCCTTTCCCGTTCCATTTCACGCTCAAGCCCGTGGTGGACATGCTTCGCTTGTAGAAGCTATAATCGTTGTAGCTCACTTCGCCCGGACGGAGGGTCTCGGGGTCGCACACGGCATACGGATAACCGCCCTGATTCGTCCGGTCGTACGTGCTGGTCAAGCCGAAAGAAAGCTGCTCCTTGGGTTGCCATTCCATGCGGATACGTGCGGAGCCCGATTGGCTTTCATCGGCTTTCTCACCCGTGTATTGGTTGGTGAAGAATCCGTCCGTCTGGTTGTAATTGCCCGAGATGGCGATGCCGAATTTCTCGCCCAACTGCCGATAGTGCGACACGTTGTAGTTCTGTTGCATGTAGTTTCCGAGGGAAGCCCCGATAGTCGTTCCTTCGTATTGGAGGGGCGATTTCGTATAGATGTTGATGATGCCTCCCATGGTGTTTCGTCCGTAGAGGGTACCTTGCGGGCCACGGAGCACTTCCATGCGGGCTATCTCGCTGAAGTCGAAATCGAAGGCCGACTTCTCGAAGTAGGGGATGCCATCGACATAAAGTCCCACCGAGGGCGAATTGATTTTCGAGCCGATGCCACGGATGAAGACCGGCGATGTGAGCTTCGAACCATAGTCGGGCATAAAGAGATTGGGGACGAAGCTGCTGAGGTCCTTGATGTTCAACGCATTCCGGTTCTTGATGGCTGCACCGGTCAAGGTGGATGCAGCAACAGGGGCTACCTTCAAGTCCTGGTGTTGCTTGAAGGCCTGAATGACCACCTCGTTCATCTCGTAGTCTTGCATGGAGAGTGTGTCTTCCCGGGCGACTTGTTGAGCCCAAGCCGTCTGCATGCATAGAACCGATAGTACGATAATCAATAAGGATTGCTTCATCTGTTTTCTGTTATTCAGTTTCATTTTGCAAAATAACTTCAACTTCTCGATGTATGCAATCCTAATAAATGAGGATTTTTAGCATATTTCAGCCAAAATTTGCTCTCCATGTGTCTTTGTCTTGATTTCTTTCGGCAAGAAAATGCGTTCCACGATACCTTCTTCGTTCAGCAAGAAAGTGGTACGGAAAGTGCCCATGTACTTGCGTCCGTACATGCTCTTTTCGCCCCACACACCCATGGCTTCCACCAGTTTCTTGTCCGTATCGGCAATGAGGGTGAACGGAAGCTCGTGTTTCTCGATGAACTTCTGATGCGATTTTTCGCTATCCACGCTTACGCCAATCACCTCGTATCCCTTGGCCTTCAGTTCGGCATAGTTGTCGCGGAGGCTACATGCTTCGGCGGTGCATCCCGAGGTGTTGTCCTTCGGGTAGAAATAGAGCACCACCTTCTTTCCCTGGTAGTTGCTCAAGCGGATTTCTTCTCCCTTTTCATTGATGCCCAATACTTCGGGCGCTTTGTCTCCTATATTCATAATGGTTCTTTTGATTTGGTTGGCGAAAATACACAATTAAGCGGACATAAACAATATATGGGTATCGAAAAACACGGTGGATTATTGTCTTTCTCAAGTGTTTTGCCTACTTTTGTCGAAACGAATCCATTTATACTTAAATCCATGAAAACCACACGTATAGCCACCATCGATGTATTCCGTGCCATCACCATGTTTCTGATGTTGTTTGTGAACGATATTCCCGGGTTGAAACAGATTCCCCATTGGATGCTTCATGCCGATATGAACGAGGATATGTTGGGTTTCTCCGACATTATTTTCCCTTGTTTCTTGTTTGTGATGGGGATGTCCGTCCCGTTTGCCATCTTGAAGCGGGAAGAGAAAGGAATATCTTTGGGGAATACTTTGTGGCACATAGTGGAGCGTACGTTGGCCTTGATAGTCATGGGACTTTTCACGGTGAATATGGGATCGTTTGATGGCGAGGCCACGGGATTGCCTTATGGGTGGTATGTCATCTTGTGGGTAGTTTCTGTTTTCTTGATATGGAACCTTTATCCCAAGGCCGAGGGCATACGGAAGCGTTTGTATCAAGGTATGAAGATAGTGGGCATCTTGCTGATGGTGGGACTCTTCTGCATCTTCGAAGGCAAGAATGGGGCGGTCTTTGCCCCGAAATGGTGGGGCATCCTGGGCTTGATTGGTTGGACGTATCTGGTAACGGCGATTGTCTTCTTGATTGTCCGTACTCGTTTGGCTTACATGACTTTAGCATGGGTGTTGTTCTTGGCTTTGGCGGTCTTGTCTCACAATGGTATGCTCAATTTGTCGGCTCTCCCGAGTGATATGACGCACCATGCCTTGGGCGTATCGGGAGCCTTTGCGTCCGTCTTGTTGATTCATTGGGGCAATCGGGAAAAGCCATACAAGTTCATCGGTACGATGGTCGGTTTGGGTGTCTTGATGGTGGTCTTGTTCTTCGTTTCACACCCGTATTGGATTATTTCGAAGATTCAGGCCACCCCGACATGGCTCTTCGTGTGCAATGCCATTTCCTTCTTTATGGTCGCCTTTTTCTATTACCTCACGGATGTAAAAGGGAAGACCCATTGGTTTGCCCTTATCCAACCGGCCGGCACGGTGACACTTACTTGCTACATCATCCCTTACTTCTGGTATGCCGTCCAGCGCTTGTTGGCATTCCACTATCCGGCTTTCTTGTGTGCCGGGGTGCCGGGGCTGTGCCGTTCGTTGTTGTTCTCGTTGGTGGTGGTGTGGATTGCTGGTGCGTTGACGAAGGTGAATGTTCGGTTGAAGATTTGATTTTTCTTACATTAAAGTTGTATCTTGAAAGAAAAATAAAGAGATGATAGAAATCCTGATGTTTGAATGTTTTTTTTGAAACACGATTAAAAGAAGAGGCAACTTTAAAACTTCCAATCCTTAAATCTCCACCCGATAATACTCCAACAAAACCTTATACCTGTCCTGAGCCGTGAGACAAGTATCTCTCAGGTACCCTTTGATGCCCGGCCATTGTTGAAGACCACGGTAATAGAACATTTTCAAGTCGTCCGTGATGATGAAAGGAACATGCCCGTTCGACAGACATTCCTTGAACATGATGAGTCGGCCTACACGTCCGTTTCCGTCTTGGAAGGGGTGGATGCATTCGAAGCGATGATGCAAGTCAAGGATGTCGTCGAAAGACTTTTGTTTCTTGGCATTGTATTCTTTGAGCAATGCTTTCATTTCCTTGCTTACATCTTCTGGAAGACATGTTTCCCGACCTCCCGCTTCGTTGGGCAAGCGCTTGTATTCGCCCACGGCAAACCAATCCTTCCGGCTATCCGATGTGCCCGATTTGAGGATTCGATGTAACTCCTTGATGAATGTTTCCGAAAGCTTTTCCTCTGCCCGTCCGATGATGAGGTCGATGCATCGGAAGTGGTTGGTGGTTTCGATGATGTCGTCCACATTGATGCTTTCGTCCGTCACTCCGATGGTGTTTGTCTCGAAGATATAACGGGTCTGTTCGTGGGTGAGTCGGCTTCCCTCGATGTGATTGGAATTGTAGGTGAGGTCGATTTGTGTCCGATGGTAGATGCCTCCCTTCAGCTTCATTTGTTGTTGCTCGCGAAGGATGGCAAGTAAAGGCATCGTCTTCTTGCCCGAAGACTTGCGTGAAGGCAATGCGGCATCTTCGGGTATATTCCACGTTTTGCCCGTCAGGAATACACCTTCTATTTTACCCGTGGCACAATAGTTTCGTGCCGTACGTTCCGATATGCC
>JAFQBF010000174.1 GCA_017416735.1 Bacteroidaceae bacterium
ACCGACTCAGGAATTGGTTCTCCAAATCACCAATATCCGGAATGGGGAAGACAAGGATATGTATATCTATGGTCGTCCGGAAGGAGTGGGGAAGGCAAAAGTTCCCGTCATCTCGACCTTGAACTGGAACAGCTGGTATGCTGACAAAGCCATCCAGTTGCGCTATGCCGCTGCTTGGGGGCAACAGGCCAAAGGCAAGAACATCCTTTACTTGACTGCCGGCAACACTTATGAAAAGGGACCGATTATTGCCTATCTGGATGTGATGTATGCCCGTGAAGGCTTGGACAGCCATGGTATCATTACCGATATGCAAGGTCCGTCCGTATTGACACCTACCACGGCCATGAATACGGAATACCTCACTTTCATTGCTGACATTGACTATCGTTTCCATCCGCATTGGAATGCCTACATCAAGGGGGCCTACGAAACGGCAGGAGTCTATCAGGAGAACGGCATCTTCGAGAAAGGGTTGTATCGCACTACCTGGAACTTGCAGGGGTGCATCGAATTCTTTCCGATGGCCAATAGCGAACTGAAAATCTTTGGACACCTCTTGCATAAGGGGCATAAGTTGACGGACAGAGCCAAGGCTTTGGGGGCCGTTTCACCGGACACACAGCGCATATCTTTCGGTTTGGTTTATACCATTCCGGTGTTCTGACAGACAATGCCGAAACAAATTCTCCTAAACATTGTTCTTACCAAAGTTATTTACCTAAAACTTTGGAGACATGAAAAGAATTTGTTTAAAATTGTTTCTTCTCGGAATGCTCCTTCCATTGCATGCGTTTGCCCAGCAGATAACGGTCAATGGAGTTGTACAAGATGTACAAGGCGAGCCGATTATCGGGGCGAATATTCTGGTTAAAGGAACATCCAACGGAACCATTACCGACTTGGACGGTAACTTCCAACTGACAACGGATGCCGATGCTACGTTGGTTATCTCGTTCATCGGTTATCAGACACAGGAACTGCCGGCCCAACCCGTGATGAACATCACCTTGCGTGACGATACCGAACAATTGGACGAAGTGGTGGTCATCGGCTATGGCTCTGTCAAGAAGAACGACTTGAGCGGCTCTGTCGTAGCCCTCAAGGCCGAGGAACTGAACAAAGGAGCCGTCACCTCGCCACAGGAGTTGATACAAGGCAAAGTGCCGGGACTACACGTGTCGTCGCCCGACGGACAACCCGGAGCCGGGAGCAGTATCCGCATCCGTGGCGGTGCATCATTGAACGCCAGCAACGACCCGTTGATTGTGATTGACGGGATTCCGGTGGCGAATGATGCCGCACCGGGCACTCCCAATGCCTTGGCCACCATCAATCCCAACGACATCGAGACCTTCACCGTGCTGAAGGATGCTTCGGCCACAGCCATCTATGGCTCACGAGCATCCAACGGTGTCATCATCATCACTACCAAGAAGGGTACGCAAGACCGTATCAAGGTACATTATGCCGGAACTTTTACGGTGAAAGACCCTTACAAGCGGGTGAAGGTGATGGGAGCCGACGAGTTCCGTGAAACCACCCTCCGCCAATATCCGCAAGGCACGACATTGGGCGATGCGGCACAATCCATGATTAATCAATATCCCGGACAAGCGACCGATTGGCAAGACGAAATCTTCCGTACGGGCTTGGCGACCGACCAGAACATCAGTGTGGCCGGTAAGGTGGGTTTTATGCCTTTCCGTGCTTCGGTAGGATACAATACGGAAAAGGGTACGCTCCGCACTTCGCACTACGACCGATATACCGCTTCCTTGAATCTTAGCCCGAAGTTTTTGGATGACCATCTGTCGGTGGACTTGAACGTGAAGGGAACCATCAACAAGACACGTTTTGCCGAAAGCGGTGCGGTGAGTGCTGCCGCTTTCTTCGACCCGACTAAACCGGTCTATAACGATAATGGTCGTTACAACGGGTATTGGACCTGGGAAACCGTAGCCGAAAGCGATGGTACGACATCTTATTTCCCGAATACCTTGGCCAGTGTCAATCCGCTTGCTATGTTGGAGCAATACAACAATCACGGCACTACCCGACGAAGCTTGGGAAACTTGCAAGTGGATTACAAGATTCATGGCTTCGAAGACTTGCGTGCCAACTTGAACCTCGGTTACGATGTGGCGAAGAGCACGGGTAGCCGTTTCGATACGGCGGGTTCTCCGCAGGCAGCCTTGAATACCACTTTCAAGGACATCGGTCAAGGCGCTACGTGGAACAGCCTCCGCCGAAACTTGTTGCTGGATTTCTATGTGAACTACAACAAGGAACTCCCGTCCATCGAGAGCCGTATCGATGCCATGGCAGGTTATTCGTGGCAGCATTTCTATAATTCTGACTACGATATTACGAAATCAAACCCGACGGTGTTTGGAGAAAAGGAAGGTTGGACTTACGTTGAAACGGAAGGACGTTTCTGGCAAGACGGATTCCATCGCATCCCGAAGGAGAATTACTTGGTTTCCTTCTTCGGCCGTATGAATTGGCACTACAAGGACCGTTATCTGTTGACGGCTACCTTGCGTCGTGACGGTTCTTCCCGATTCAGTTCCAACCATCGTTGGGGTACATTCCCGTCGTTGGCCTTTGCCTGGACCATCCTGAATGAACCTTGGATGGAACCGGCTCGTGAGGTGCTTTCCAACTTGAAGCTCCGCATCGGTTATGGGGTAACGGGTCAGCAGGAAATTGGTGATTACCTCTATCTGCCCACTTATTCCTTGGGAACCAATCCTACGGGGCAGTATCTCGGTTCCTATCTCTTGAAACCGAATGGCTATAGTCCGGACTTGAAGTGGGAGGAAACCACGACCTACAACCTTGGCCTTGACTTCGGTTTCCTGAACAACCGGATTACAGGTACCATTGAGTATTACGACAAGCGTACCCGTGACTTGCTGAACAGTGTGAGCGCTCCGGCAGGTACGAACTTCACGAATATCATTACCGCCAATGTGGGACGGATGAAGAACCAAGGGATTGAGTTCAATGTGAATGCTGTGGCTATCCAGAACAAGGATTTCAGTTGGGAGTTGGGCTATAACTTCACGTGGAACAAGAGCCGCATCACCAAGCTGACGGCTACTTACAATCCCGACTATCCGGGCATTGCCGCGGGAAATGCTCCGTTTGCTACGGGCACCACCATCCAGTATCATCAGGTAGGCTATGCACCGGGCACGTTCTATCTCTATCAGCAAGTGTATGATGACCAGGGTAATCCGATTCAGAATGCGGTAGTGGACAGGAATAAGGACGGTGAGATTACGCAAGCCGACCAGTACTTTACGGGCAAGAGCCCGATGCCGAAGGTGTTTATGGGCTTGAACTCGCAGTTCAAGTACAAGAACTGGGACTTGGGCTTCAACCTCCGTGCTAACTTCGGAAACTATGTGTTCAATGGTTTTGCTGCCGACCATACCACCTTGGCACACTTCAATAATCAGGGATTCATCAACAACTATTCCGTGGATGCCGGGAAGTACGGATGGATACATACATCTGAAAACTATCAAAAAACAAGCGACCTCTATCTGGAGAATGCTTCCTTCCTGAAGATGGACAATATCACCGTAGGCTATACGTTCGACAAGTTCTTTACAGACAAGATTTCGGGACGTGTGAGCGCTTCGGTGCAGAATGTCTTTACCATTACCAATTATAGTGGTCTTGACCCGGAAACGTCAGCCATTGACTCGAACATCTGGCCACGGCCAAGGACGTTTACGGTGGGGTTGAGTTTGAATTTTTAATGATTGTTTTATAGGTGCGGATTACGCGGAAACACAAAGCTATGAATCCGTGAAATCCGTGTAATCCGTGCCAAAAAAATACAGCAACTATGAAGAAACTATACATAGCAGCAGTGGCGGTCATCAGCTTGTCCGCCTGCACCAACGACCTCGATGTAGAACCGTTGGACCCGACCGTATCGACAGCCAACCGTGTCTATGGCGATGCGGCAAACTATCAGAAAGCATTGGACAAGATTTATTCCGTGTGGGCACTCTCCGGACAGGATGGTGCCGGTGGTTCAGACATCTCCGACCTGGATGCAGGGAATACGGTACTCTTCCGCAGTTGGTTCACTCTTCAGACACAGACCACCGACGAGATGAAGAACTCGTGGAGCGACCCTTGGTGTCTGGATGTGAACGGCATTATGTGGGGAACCACCAAGAACGAACCGGTGGAAGGGGTGTATCAGCGGTGTATGTTCATTGTGGCGCTGGCCAATGAGTTCTTGAAGAACATCCCCAATGCACCGGAAGAAGTCGATAAGACACGCTTTGCCGCCGAAGCCCGCTTCTGTCGGGCCTTGGCTTACTATACCTTATTGGATATGTTCGGTATTCCTCCGTTCATTACGGAAGAGAATTATTCCATCAATCCTAGTCAGCT